>JBEBKE010000041.1:0-16946 GCA_040079555.1 Sphingorhabdus sp.
CCCCAACCCCTCCCCTAAAGAGGAGGGGCTTAATCATCCAAGTTTCGCCATTACCTCGTCAGACACATCATAATTGCCCCAAACGGTCTGGACGTCGTCATCCTCTTCCAACACGTCGATCATTTTCAGCAATGTTGCGGCATTGGCTTCGTCGACCTCGACCAAAATCTGCGGCTTCCACGCAAGGCTGGCGCTTTCGGCCTCGCCTAGCGTTGCCTCCAACGCTTTGGCAACGCCGTGCAGTGCGTCCATCGCGGTCCAGATGCTGTGTTCGTCGTCGCCGCTTTCGACGTCGTCCGCGCCTGCATCCAGCGCGGCTTCAAAAACCGTGTCGGCATCGCCGACTTTAGCAGGATAAGTAATCAAGCCAACGCGATCAAAACCGTGGCTGACCGCGCCCGATGCGCCAAGATTGCCGCCGTTTTTGGCAAAGGCGGTGCGCACATTCGTCGCGGTACGATTGCGGTTATCGGTCAGCGCCTCGACGATCACAGCAACGCCGCCGGGGCCGTAGCCTTCATAGCGGATTTCTTCATAATCTTCACCGCCCGCGGCCTGTGCCTTGTCAATCGCGCGCTGGATATTATCCTTTGGCATCGACTGGGCCTTGGCCGCGTTCACCGCAAGTCGCAGGCGCGGGTTCATATCGGGATCGGGCATGCCCATTTTCGCGGCAACCGTGATTTCACGGCTCAATTTAGAAAACTGCGCCGACCGCTTTTTGTCCTGCGCGCCTTTGCGATGCTGAATATTTTTGAATTTGCTATGGCCTGCCATGGCTCTGCTCTTTTCTGGCTAAATTGAAAACGAGCCGCGCCCTTACATCAGGGGCACCTCAATCCGCAAGCTTAGGACAATTTTACGGCGGTCCCCGATGCACTGACCATCAGCATTGAGCCCTCTTTGCCAAGCACTTCATAATCAAGATCAATCCCGATAACACCGTCTGCTCCCAAAGCGCGGGCTTCTTCGGTCAATTCTTTCAATGCGGTTTCACGGGCGTCGCGCAGCGAATTTTCATACGCGCCAGATCGGCCACCGACGATGTCACGGACGCTAGCGAACAAGTCTTTGAAGATGTTTGCACCGACAATGACTTCGCCAGTGACAACGCCCAGATATTCCCGAACAGGTCTGCCTTCGACGGTAGAAGTAGTTGTGAGCAGCATCGTCGGATCCCTTGCTTTTCTAGACTGCGTGATTCTTTAGTTTGCTGCGTGATTGACCCCGCGTCAAGCTCAGGGTGAAGATGTGCAACTACGTGCTCGGAACTTTTAAGCCAGCCCCAGCGCTGACTTGTAAGTCTCCAGCACCGCTTCCATTTCGGCGCGGTCGTCGTTGGTCATTTTACGCAGGCGCACGATCTGGCGCATGATTTTGGCGTCGTAGCCGTTGCTTTTCGCTTCGCTGTAAACATCACGGATGTCGTCGGCGATGCCCTTTTTCTCTTCTTCCAGCCGCTCGATCCGTTCGATGAACAGGCGCAGTTGATCGGCGGTGACGCTGCCTTCAGACATTTTTTTCTCCGGTTAGTTGGGGGCCGCCAAGGCGATGATGGCCCGAATCAAGTTTGGCATTGCTTAGGCGTAGGCGTCGGAAAGATAAACAGTTCGCAGCCAACAAGATGATAAATGGCTCGCCCACGGGCGAGCAAGAAGAAAAGGAAATAAGTCGGAAAGGGCGAGAGCCAAACGCCTCAAACCACTTTTCCTGCCTTTCTCCCTTATTTCCTTTCCGCCTTTTTTACAAAACACTCAGGTTGTCGGGATCAGTGCGCCACATTCCTCGCCACACTTTCCTGCATGCGTTGCAGTCTCTCCGGCGTTGCCTCTGACTGAAACTTTGCTTTCCATTCCGCCGCTGGCATTCCGTGGATGAGTTCGCGGGCCTCGTCTTTAGTCAACCCGCCATCGGCCTCCATCACCCAATCGGCGAGGCAGTTGCGGCAAAAGCCCGCCAGCCCCATCAAGTCGATATTTTCCGCATCATGCCGGTGCTGCAAATGCGCGACCAGACGGCGAAAGGCAGTGGCTGCGGCGGCATCTGAGATTGTTTTGGTGCTTGGCATAGCTATGCGCCCTTTTGTTATTGTTCGCGTCCGTTATGAAGGCAGCATCAACAAAATTCCATAGCGCGAAAGAGCCTTTTTCCGATGCAATATCACAAGCCGCGCATGCGCAAGGTTCGTATCCTCGCCACTTTGGGTCCCGCCAGCGACACGCCAGAGATGATTGAAAAGCTGTTTCGCGCAGGCGCCGATGCGTTTCGGGTGAATATGAGCCATGGCGAGCAAGCCGATAAAGCGCAGTTGATCGCCAACATCCGCGCTTTGGAAAAGGCCTATAACCGCCCGACCACGATCCTTGTCGATTTGCAGGGGCCAAAGCTGCGCGTTGGCACTTTTGCCGATGGCAAGGTCGAGCTGAAAACCGGCGCGGCGTTCCGGTTGGACACTAACAAAGCGGCGGGCGACGCGACGCGGGTGCATTTGCCGCATCCAGAGATTTTTGCGGCGTTGGAGATTGAGGCGCGACTGTTGCTTGACGATGGCAAGCTGGTGCTGCGCGTCACCGAGATTGGACCAGATCACATCAACACCCGCGTCGAAGTCGGCGGGATGCTGTCGGATCGCAAAGGACTGAACGTCCCCGATGTCGTCGTGCCGATTGCGGCGCTGACCGAGAAAGACCGGTCCGACCTCGCCTTTGCTTTGGAACAGGGCGTTGACTGGATTGCTTTGTCCTTTGTGCAGCGGCCAGAGGATGTCGCCGAGGGCAAAAAGCTGATCGGCGGGAAAGCGGCGTTGCTGGCGAAAATCGAAAAGCCAGCCGCCATTCACCGCCTCGATGAAATCCTGGAGCTCGCCGACGGTGTGATGGTCGCGCGAGGCGATTTGGGTGTCGAGATGCCGCCCGAACAGGTGCCGCCGCTGCAGAAAAAGATCGTGTCCGCCGCGCGGCGCATGGGCAAGCCGGTGGTCGTAGCCACACAAATGCTAGAATCGATGATCGTCTCACCCTCCCCCACCCGCGCCGAAGTGTCCGACGTTGCGACCGCGATTTACGATGGGGCGGATGCGGTGATGCTGTCGGCTGAAACTGCGGCAGGCGCGTGGCCTATAGAAGCGGTGTCGATTATGGACCGGATTGCCCAGCAGGTCGAAAACGATCCCGATTTTTACAAGCGCATCCACTTTACCGAAACGCCAGCCGATGCCACCACCGCCGATGCTTTGGCCGAGGCCAGCGGACGGATTGCCGATACGGTGGAGACCAGCGCGATTGTGTGCTTTACCTCATCGGGTTCCACCGCACGGCGGATTTCGCGCGAGCGGCCCTCGGTGCCTTTGCTGGTGCTGACCGCATCGAAGGACACAGCGCGGCGGCTTGGCTTGCTATGGGGCGCGTTTGCGGTGACCACCAAAGACATTGGCAGCTTTGAAGAAATGGTTGCTAAGGGCAAACGCATGGCTTTGCGCTATTCGCTGGGCAGCGCCGGTGCACGGTTGATTATGATGGCGGGCGTGCCCTTTGGTACGCCGGGTTCAACCAATGTGCTGCACGTCGTGCGGCTGACGGGCGATGAGTTGAAGGATCATTGATTTATAGCACCGTTAGCCCTGAGCTTGTCGAAAGCGAAGCTGGCCAAAGGCCAACGGTGTCCCCCAGTCAACCACGACAGTTGAAACCTTGGGACGTGGTTGGGCTCCGCCCGCCTGCGGCACCGACAGGCTCAGCACTAACGGTCTTCATGTTCTTGTGTTGTTAATCCGTTAAGTCGCAACCCCGGTTGATGCCAGCACCGCCAGCGCCACAATATCCGACGCGCTCGACGACATCGTGGCAATCTGCACGGGCTTTTCCATCCCGACCAGCATCGGCCCGATCACCTGATCGCCGCCCAGTTCGCGCAACAACTTGGCGGACAGGTTCGCCGATTGCAGCCCGGGCATCACCAACACATTGGCTGGACCCGTCAAACGGCAGAACGGATATTTCGCCATCAATGCGGGGTTCAGCGCAACGTCAGGCGCCATCTCACCTTCATATTCAAACGCGACTTTGCGCTGATCCAATATCGTCACCGCCTCGCGGATATTGCCCAGCCAATTACCCGCCGGATTGCCAAAGGTTGAATAGGACAAGAACGCGACGCGCGGTGTGTGGCCCATGCGGCGCGCGACTTGGGCAGTTTGCTCAGCGATATAGGCAAGTTCTTCGGAACTTGGCCGTTCATTGACTGTGGTGTCGGCCATGAACACCGTGTGCGTTTTACCGACGAGCACGTGCACGCCAAAGGGGATCTCACCCTTTTTATGATCGAGCACGCGGCGCAGTTCGATCATGGTTTGTGCAAAGGTGCGGGTTATGCCGGTAATCATCGCATCGCCCTGATCCATCGCCAGCATCAAGCCGCCAAAGATGTTGCGATCACGGTTGACCATGCGCTGAACATCGCGGCGCAGATAGCCGCGCCGTTGCAAGCGCAGGTACAGCCGGTCGACCATCGAAGGGACCAACGGGCTGGAAACGCTGTTGTGGATTTCATAGCCTTCGGGATTGGCCACACCCATAGCGTGCAGCTTTTCCAACACCGCTGCATCACGCCCGACCAGCACCGGCGTGCCGTAACCATCCTGTTTGAATTGCACGGCTGCGCGCAGCACGACGTCTTCTTCGCCCTCGGCAAAGATCACGCGTTTTGGTTTTGCCCGGGCCGCTGTATAAACTTGTGCCATGACGGAAGTTGTCGGGTTCTGGCGAGCGCGCAGCGACGCGCGATAGGCGTCCATATCGGCAATAGGCTTTTGCGCGACGCCGGAGTCCATCGCTGCCTTGGCCACCGCCGAGGACACAACTTCTATCAAGCGCGGATCAAAAGGCGCAGGGATAATATAATCGCGGCCAAAGCTTTGCGTCGTGCCGCCATAGGCCGCCGCGACATCTTCATGCACCGTTTCGCGCGCCAGCTCGGCAATCGCATTGGCGGCGGCTATCTTCATTTCTTCATTGATCGTCGTCGCCCGCACATCCAGCGCACCACGGAAAATGAACGGAAAGCCCAGAACGTTATTGACCTGATTGGGATAATCCGAACGGCCCGTCGCGACAATCGCATCGGGCCGCGCCTCCATCGCATCGGGCGGCGTGATTTCGGGATCGGGGTTCGCCATCGCAAAGATAATCGGCTGCGGAGCCATCGACCGGACCATATCTTTGGTCATCATATTCGCGGCAGACAGGCCGAGGAACACGTCCGCGCCAACCACAGCTTCCGCCAGTGTCCGCTTTTCAGTCGGCACCGCATGGGCCGATTTCCATTGATCCATACCCTCTGTGCGGCCCTGATAAATCACGCCTTTACGGTCGCACATGATGACATTCGCGTGCGGAACACCCATCGCTTTGATCAATTCAGTGCAGGCAATCGCCGCCGCACCCGCGCCATTGCAGACGATCTTGATATCTTTGAGTTCGCGTCCGGTCAGCATACACGCGTTGATCAGGCCTGCGGCGGAAATAATTGCAGTGCCGTGCTGATCGTCATGAAACACAGGAATGTTCATGCGTTCGCGCAACGTTTGTTCGATGACAAAGCAATCGGGGGCAGCGATATCCTCCAGGTTAATCCCGCCAAATGTCGGCTCCAACAATTCAACCGCATCAATAAACCGCTGCGCATCCTCGGTGTTCACTTCGATGTCGATGGAATCGACGTCGGCGAAGCGTTTGAAGAGGACAGCCTTGCCCTCCATGACAGGCTTGGAAGCCAGCGCGCCCAAATTGCCCATGCCCAGAATGGCGGTGCCGTTGGAAATCACAGCGACCAGATTGCCCTTCGCGGTATAATCATAGGCCGTGGCCGGATCATCAGCGATTGCCTGAACCGGAATAGCAACGCCGGGGGAGTAAGCTAGGCTCAAATCGCGCTGCGTCGCCATCGGCTTAGTCGCAACAATCTCGATTTTGCCGGGGCGTCCTTGCGAGTGAAAGAGCAATGCCTCTTGGGCGGTAAACTGGACGTCGCTATCGCTCATAATCATCGGTCGCCTTGCTTGCGTATTGTGACAAGCCCGCCCTAGCGGCAAGCAGTGCAAACGCGCAACCCCGCATCCAAAGCGGCGGTGCAAACTATTCCACAAAACTTCGCGGCACGGCTGTTGCCTTGGCCGGGCAAGCCGGTATCAAGCGGACATGGAATCCCGTCCCGCCAAAAATACAGCCCTGTCCGGTTTGGAAACACCGACGCCGATGATGGCGCAGTATTTGAAGTTAAAGGCAAAGGCCGATGGCTGTTTGCTATTCTACCGGATGGGGGATTTTTTCGAGCTGTTCTTTGACGACGCCAAAATTGCCTCGCAAACACTCGACATCGCTTTGACCTCTCGCGGAGAACACGGAGGCTCACCAATCCCGATGTGCGGCGTGCCGGTGCATGCAGCCGAGGGCTATCTGGCGCGGTTGATTAAGGCAGGACACCGCGTTGCCATTGCCGAACAGATCGAGACGCCCGAACAGGCCAAAGCGCGCGGCGGATATAAGGCACTGGTGGAGCGCGACATCATCCGTTTTGTCACCGCAGGAACGCTGACCGAGGATAGCCTGCTCGACAGCTGGGCATCGAATATGTTGGTGGCCCTGGCCGAGGCCGGCGGCGAGATTGGGTTGGCGGCAGCCGATATTTCGACGGGCTATTTTGAGGTGAGCTGCGTTGGTGCGGCGTCGTTAGAGGCAGAGCTCGCTCGGCTTGGGGCGAGTGAAGTGGTGTTTCCCGAAGGATTTTCCGGCGCTCCGTTTGGCGCAATCGAACGCCCCAAAGACGGATTTGACAGTGTCGTTGGAAAGGCAGCGTTGGCCAGCCATTTCGGCGGTGGAGATTTCGCCGATTTGTCGCGCGCAGAGCTTGCCGCTGCTGGAGGATTGCTGACTTATCTCGATCACGCCGGTCAGGGGAAAATGCCGTTCCTGAAAGCGCCGATCCGGCGTGAGGTGCAGCAATATCTGCTGATCGATCAGGCGACCCGCGACAGTTTGGAAATCACTCGTTCAGCGAATGGCGGTGGTCGTGCAGGGTCGCTGCTCGCCGAGATTGACCGCACGATTACAGGCGCGGGTGCGCGGCAATTGACGGCGGATCTGTCTGCTCCGTTGATGGACAAAGGCCAGATCGAAGCGCGTCTGGCATTGGTGCAATGGTTCCATGATGCGCCATTGTTGCGCGACAGCGTGCGGGCTGCGTTGCGGCAGTTGCCGGACATCGCCCGCGCTTTGGGCCGCGTGGTCGCGGGTCGTGGCAGCCCACGTGACTTGGGGCAAATCCGCGACGGACTGGACGGTGCGCGGATACTGCGTGAGAGGTTGGGCGCTGTGGCGGAGCGGCCCGCGTTGCTCGACGCGTTGCTTCCCAACCTAGACGGGCACGGCGCGATGGTGGATTTGTTTAGCCGCGCCCTTGTGCAAACGCCGCCGACCGAGGCCAATCAAGGCGGCTATATCGCCGAGGGCTATGACGCCGCGCTCGATGCCTTGCGGCTAGCCGGACGCGATGGCCGCAGTGCGGTCGCGGCGATGGAGGCACGCTATCGCGCTTCGACGGGGATCACTTCGCTGAAGATACGCCACAACGGTGTCCTCGGCTATTTTGTCGAAGTGCCCGCGAAAAATGGCGACGCGTTGATGGCAGCGGGCAGCGGCTTTACCCATCGGCAGACAATGGCAGGGGCGGTCCGCTTCAACTCGCCCGAATTGCATGAAGAAGCGTTGCGGATTACGCAGGCGTCGGGCCATGCGTTGGCGGCAGAGGCCGCGCATCTGGAGGAGTTGGTCGAGCATGTTCTGAACCGCCGCGATGCGATTGCGGCAAGTGCGGATGCACTGGCACGGATCGACGTCGCCGCAGCGCTTGCCGAACGCGCCGCTGAGGGACGTTGGTGCCTTCCAGAATTTGGCATCGGCAACGAATTGCACATCGAAGGCGGACGTCACCCTGTTGTCGAAAGTGCGCTTGCCAAACAAGGCGAACGCTTCATCGCCAATGACTGCGACCTTGCGCCGGACAAAAGACTTTGGCTGGTCAGCGGCCCGAATATGGGGGGTAAATCCACGTTCCTGCGGCAAAATGCGCTGATCGTGATCTTGGCGCAGGCGGGTAGCTATGTGCCCGCCACATCAGCGCGCCTCGGCCTTGTGGACCGGTTATTCAGCCGTGTGGGTGCATCTGACAATCTGGCGCGCGGGCGCTCAACCTTCATGGTCGAAATGGTGGAAACCGCCGCGATCATGGCGCAGGCGACCGAACAATCGTTCGTGATATTGGATGAGGTCGGGCGCGGCACATCAACCTATGATGGCCTCGCCATCGCGTGGGCTGTGGTTGAGGGCATTCATGAGGATAACCGCTGCCGCTGCCTGTTCGCCACGCACTATCATGAACTGACGCGTCTATCGGAAACGCTCGACGCACTCTCGCTGCACCATGTGCGTGCTAAGGAGTATAAAGGCGACCTCGTGCTGCTTCACGAAGTCGATACCGGGCCAGCCGACCGCAGCTACGGCATCGCTGTCGCCAAGCTTGCGGGCCTGCCGCCGCAGGTGCTCGCCCGCGCATCGCAAGTCTTAGAGCGCCTAGAAAAAGGCCGCGCTGAAACGGGTGGCATTGCGGCAGGCCTAGGCGATATGCCCCTATTCAGCGCGGCCATCGATGCCGCAGAAGCCAAGGTTGATGCGGTGCGCGACCGCTTGTCAGGGACTGATCTGGACGCGCTCAGCCCAAGGGCGGCGCTCGATCTGCTTTATGAGCTGAAGGGCTTGGCGGGGGAGGAGTAAATTCACATCCGCAGGATGAATGTAAAAAAGGCGGGAAGGAAAGAAGAGAAAAGAAGAAGGATATAGATTGGCGCTTCGCCTTTCCTGCCTTCTTTCCTTCCCGCCTTTTTTACATATTTTTGTTTACGCCAACGACAAAAACAACCCCGCCAAGGCCGCGCTCATCAGGTTGGATAGCGAACCTGCCGCCAAAGCTTTCAGCCCCAGCTTAGCAATCACCGGCCGCTGATTGGGGGCGAGACTGCCGGTGATCGCGATCTGGATAGCGATTGAGAGGAAATTGGCGAAACCGCACAGGGCAAAAGTGACAATCGCGACGGTGCGTTCCGACAGGCCCTTTGCCGCGCCAAGATCGATGAAAGCGACAAATTCGTTCAGCACCACTTTGGTTCCAAAAAAGCCGCCTGCTTGCAAAGCTTCGGCCCAAGGAACTCCAAGGAGATACATGATCGGCGCAAAGACATAGCCCAAAATCCCCTGAAAACTGAGGCCCTTCAGTCCAACCAAACTGCCCAGACCACCAAATATGCCGTTGGCAAGCGCCACCAGTGCAACAAAGGCCAGCACCATCGCGCCAACGGCGACTGCTAGCCTGACGCCGGTCTGCGCGCCCTGTGAGGCCGCCATAATAATGTTGGTCGGCTTTTCATCATCGCCGTGCATCTCAAGCGCGATGGCCGGATCATCATTCACCGGCACATTGGGATCATCGGGCATGATCATTTTGGCCATCAAGATTCCGCCGGGAGCGGACATGAAAGCAGCAGCAATCAGATAGTCGATGCGGATGCCCATCGAAGCATAAGCGGCGAGAATAGTACCCGCGACGCCTGCCATGCCGATGGTCATCACGCAGAATAGTTGCGCCGGGTTCAGGCCTGCCAAATAAGGCCGGATCACCAAAGGCGATTCGGATTGGCCGACAAAGATGTTCGACGCCGCGCACAGGCTTTCGACTTTTGAAATGCCAGTAATTTTCTGAAGCCCCCCGCCGATCCAGCGGATGACATATTGCATAATGCCCAGATAATAGAGGATCGAAATCAACGACGCGAAGAAGATGATGACCGGCAGTGCGCCAATGGCAAAGCTCTGTCCCAACGGATCGGTCGCAAGCGCGCCAAACAGGAATTTCGTGCCTTCATTGGCATAACCCAACAGGTTGGAAACCCCGTTTGCAGCGCCTTGCAATATCCGGTTGCCGAGCGGCACATAAAGCACCAAGGCGGCAAGCCCTGCTTGCAACGCAAAGGCCGACAGCACTACACGCGGGCGGATCGACTTACGGTCAGACGACAGAACAAACGCGATCAACAGGATCAGCGCCATTCCGCCCAAGCTCATTAGGATTTGCATAAACTTCCCCCTCAACTCCAAACGCCGTCATGCTGAACTTGTTTCAGCATCCATCGCGCCACTCATACAAAGGCTTATGCGGAGAAATGGACCCTGAAACAAGCATGTCCTGAGCATGTCGAAGGGTTCAGGGTGACGAATTGCTGTGAATTGATGCGCAAGCCTTGCATCAACCGGATTTCGCGCTACGCCTATCGCCCATATAAGGGGAGCCAAAGCCATGACCAACAACCAACAATCCGGGCCTTCGATCCCGCAATCATTATTCCTATTCGCAATTTTTTACGGCGGCATGGTGACCATCGCGGGCGTGCTTGGAGCCAAACAGGTGGCGCTTGGCCCGTTGGCGGTTGAGGCTGGGATTTTCCCGTTCCTGTTGCTGGTTGGCATCTCCAGCGGGATTGCCGAACTGCACGGCACAGAGACCGCAAACCGGCTGGTTCGCTTTGGATTTCTTCCGTTGATCGGCGCGATATTGCTGTCGTTAATTGTCATCCAGCTGCCGCATGACAAAGACATGTATCCACCCGCAATTGAGGCATTTCCGGTAATTCTCGGTCAAAGCTGGCGGATGATGCTGGCGGGAATTATTTCCTATGGAACATCACAAACGCTGAACGTCTGGTTGTTTGATAAGCTACGTTCGGCGACCGGTAATTACGCAGCAGTGCGCGGAATTATCGCAGCGGTTCTGTCTCAAATCATCGACACATTGCTGTTCATCTCCATCTCCTTCTATGGCGTCCGCCCGATTGGCGAACTGATGGCCGGACAGATGCTGACCAAGGTGGTGCTGTCGTTTGTGCTGATCCCCGTTGTGATTGCCATCGTCGTCAATCTGGGCCGCAAACTTGACGGGAAAGCGGCGAGCGCATAACCCGCGCCGCATCATGACAACATCTAGTCCATTGACTGCCCAGATGCAGGAACTGCTCGCCAAGGCCGAAACGCTGACCGAGGCGCTGCCCTATATGCAGCGTTATGCGGGCAAGACCTTTGTCATCAAATATGGTGGTCATGCGATGGGCGACCCCGAAGCGGCGCGCAATTTTGCCGAGGATGTGGTGCTGTTAAAAGCTGTCGGCATCAACCCAGTCGTCGTCCACGGCGGCGGGCCGCAAATTGGCGCTATGCTGAAAAAACTTGGCGTCGAATCGAGCTTTGTCGACGGCCTGCGCGTCACCGATGCAGAAACCGCCAAGATTGCCGAAATGGTTCTCTCCGGCGCGATCAACAAAGAACTGGTCAGCTGGATTGCGCAAGCCGGTGGCCGTGCAGTCGGTATTTCCGGCAAGGACGGCGGCTTTGTGATCGCCGAAAAGGTCGAAGGAACCACCCGCGACCCCGATAGCAATATCGAACGCGCGGTGGACCTTGGTTTTGTCGGCACGCCCAAAACGATCGACCGGCGGATTCTCGATACGATTTCGGCAGCGGACATGATTCCGGTTATCGCTCCGATTGGTGTCGATGAAAGCGGGCAGACTTTCAACATCAATGCCGACACGATGGCAGGCGCGATTGCGGCGGCCCTGGGCGCATCACGGTTGTTTTTGCTCACCGACGTAGCGGGTGTGCTGGACAAAGACGGCAATCTACTGACCGATCTGGACCCATCACAAATCGCCGCGTTGCGCGCCGATGGCACAGTCACCGGCGGAATGATTCCCAAGCTGGAAACCTGTATCGAGGCAGTCAACGGCGGCACCGAGGCGGCGGTTATTCTTGATGGCCGCGTGCCGCATGTGTCGCTGCTGGAAATCTTCACCGCGCGCGGTGCCGGGACGCTGGTGCATAAATAGGTGTTTTGCGCTGTTGATACAGCGCCCACCCTCGGCTAATCGGAGGGAAATATCTTTCCGGAGACGAAAATGCTGAATGCGCTCATCCAAATACTCGGGTTACTGATCGATCTGGTCACCACCGTCGTGATTGTCCAGTTCGTGTTGAGCCTGTTGCTGGTGTTCAACGTCATCAGCCTGAACAACAATATCGTTGCCTCGATCTGGCAAGCGTTGAACGCCATCCTTGATCCCATACTGCGCCCGATCCGCAAAATTATGCCCGACACCGGCATGATCGATTTTTCGCCGATTATCCTGATTTTCGGCATGCGCGCGATCCAGATTTTGTTGGCAGGGGCCGCGAACAGCATCGCCAGCGGTACGCTGTAAGCACTAACAATGACCGACGCGAAAACCATCGATGGCAAGGCCTTTGCAACGGGGCTTCGCGCCAAAATTGCGGCGGCAGTTCCGGCGTTTGAAGCAGCTGCAGGGCGCAAACCGGGCCTTGCAGTGGTCTTGGTCGGCGATGATCCAGCCAGCCGTGTTTATGTTGCCAACAAGGCCAAGCAGACGGTCGAGGTCGGCATGGCCAGCTTTGAACACCGCCTGCCTGCGGACACGCCGCAAGATGAGCTGATTGCGCTGGTCCAACGGTTGAATGCCGATGAAGCGGTGGACGGAATCTTGGTGCAGTTGCCATTGCCAAAACATCTTGACGAAATGGCCGTCGTCAGTGCGATTGATCCTGACAAGGATGTGGATGGCCTGCATGTCGTCAGCGCAGGTCGGCTGGCATCTGGCCTGCCCGGATTGGTCAGCTGCACCCCGCTTGGCTGCATGATGCTGATCCGCGATGTTTTGGGCGACGATCTTTCAGGCAAAAATGCCGTTGTCATTGGCCGGTCTATTCTGGTTGGAAAGCCCGTCGCACAATTGCTGCTCGCGGCCAATTGCACTGTCACCATCGCGCACAGCCGGACGCAGGATTTGGCCGATGTTGTTCGCCGCGCCGACATCGTTGTCGCGGCTGTCGGTAGGCCCGAAATGGTCAAGGCTGAATGGATTAAGCCGGGCGCGTGCGTGATCGATGTCGGCATCAACCGCGTGGCTTCATCGGTCGAAGGCAAAACCCGATTGGTCGGCGATGTCGACTATTCAGCTGCCAGCAAAGTCGCAGGCTCCATAACGCCTGTGCCGGGGGGTGTTGGCCCTATGACAATTGCATGTCTGCTGCACAACACATTACTCGCCGCCAACCGCCGTGCCGGTCTGCCGGAAACAAAGGGATTCTGATGCGCATCATAGCAATCATCGCCGCCGTTGCCACGCTGTCCGCCTGTGCGCCATCACGGCCGCGGCCCAATGCTGTGCCACAAAGCGCGAACCCGAGCGCGATCATTGCCGCTGAAATCGGCTTTAACCGCTTGGCGCAAGACAAGGGGCAATGGACCGCTTTTCGCGAAACCGCGGCGAAACAGGCAACGATGTTTGTGCCCGAGGCTGTCGATGCGCAGACATGGCTAAAGGGCCGCGCCGATCCGGCAAAATCGGTGAAGTGGCAACCGCATAAAGCGTTCATGTCGTGCGATGGTAAAACCGGCGTCACCACCGGCGCGTGGCAGCGACCCGATGGCTCGGTCGGCTATTTCACCACAGTCTGGTTTTGGGTTGAAAAGGGCAAGCCTGACCCGCGACTGCCCGCCAACGCAATGGGCGAAGGCGAATGGAAATGGGTGCTCGATCACGGCGACGCGTTGACTACCGCCCGCCCTACCCCCGAAATCATCGAGACCAAAATCGCTAGCTGCAAAGGCCGCGCGAACGCGCCAATCAATGCGCCTGACGAAGGCGTGCAGATGAAAACGATGTTCTCACGCGATCAATCGCTGAACTGGGAATGGCAATTGCGCCCCGACAAAAGCCGCACGGTAACGGTGCGCCTGTGGAACGGTGTCGATTTTGACGACGTGCTGACTGACAAGGTGGCAAAGCCAGCGACGAACTAATGCTCGACCTGTTTATCTCTGCCTTTGTGACATTCTTCGTGGTCATCGACCCGCCGGGTTGCGCGCCGATTTATGCCAGCCTGACCAAGGACGCCACCGATGCACAAAGGCGCAGCATGGCTATCCGCGCTGCGTTGATTGCGGCGGGGATATTGCTCGTCTTTGCGTTGTTCGGCGAACAGCTGCTCGGCGCGCTGCATATTGAACTCAACAGTTTCCGCATCGCGGGCGGCGTGATGCTGTTTTTGATCGCCATCGATATGGTGTTTGAAAAACGCACCGAACGCCGCGAAGACCGCGCGCAAAAGATTATCGAAACACCAGAGATTGAGGATGTATCGGTCTTCCCAATGGCGATGCCGATGATTGCAGGGCCCGGCTCGATTGCATCGGTGATGCTGTTGATGAGCCAGAATGAGGGTCTCGATCGGTCGATCATCGTGCTGAGTGCGCTGGGTGCTGTGCTGGTATTGACGTTGCTGGCGCTGGTTGCCGCGGGACCGATTATGCGGGTTCTGGGGTCGAAAGCAGAGGCGGTGATTACGCGTTTGCTGGGTGTCTTGCTGGCTGCGCTCGCCGCACAGTTCATCATCGACGGGCTGCGCGTTAGCTTCGGTTAAAGCGGCGGGCTCTCGACTGGCTCGGGATTCAGAAAGCGCTTCAACGCCCGTTTTGCTTTGAACAAACCCCAAACGACAAGCACCAAGAGGACCAAGGCAATCGCCGCAGCGATAATCGGATTGGTAAAGGCCAGCACCAACAATCCGCCAGTCACGACATCCTCGGCAGTCGATAAGATCACATTACTAACCGGTTCGGGGCTGGTGTTCACCGCCGCACGTGTCGTCGCTTTGGTCGCGTGGCTGGCAAGCGCCGCGCCACCACCCAATAGGAAGACGATGACCTGCCAAACCGGATCGCCCGCATCAACCACCGCCAACGCCAATAACGCACCGCCAAGCGGACGGATTAGCGTGTTGAGGCCATCCCAAATCGAATCGAGCCAAGCGACCTTGTCGGCAAAAAATTCGGCGACAGCGCCTGTACCAGCGATGCCGATCACCCATGGGTTCGCCAGCGCCTCCAGCATTTTTAGGTTTTCGGGCAGATCGAGATAGCCGCTATGCATCGCTAGGCCGGTGGCAAAGACGGTAAGGTACATGCGCCAGCCCGACAATAGGCTGACGCTGGTCGCAAGCCCCAGAATTTCGATTATGCCCATGATGCCTCTCCCGACCAATTCACTTCAGTCGGCATCGTGCCAGCTTGGCTTTCCGCTGGCAAGCCGCGCTGCGGATTGTTTACTTTGGCAGGATTTCTCCGCCGTCAGGGCGTCTCGTTCTTGATGCCTTCGGACATCGGCTTACCACCAACACGCCTCCAAAAGGCGTTGAGTTCCGCTTGAATAGCGCGCTTTTCGGCTGGATTGGCCTCACGCCGCCGCATTCGAAGGCTTTGTAATTCCATACGCTCCGCCTCAGTAAGTTGGCGCACTGCATTGCGTACCTTGGCTTTCTGTTCTGGCGTCAGTTGTTTGTCCTGCGCTCGCGCGCGCGGCAATTTCATCGCCTCCTTGCGATCACTGGAAGCTGGCGCGCTCCGCTGACGTCGCGTCTCGACAGCCAGTTTCCGTTCCGTCGCAAGCTGCTCCCAAGCCGCCTTCACATCACCTTTTTGCACGCTTCCATCGGCGATCAATTTGGCGATCTCCGCCTTCAACCGCGCTTGACGCTCTGGTTGCGGCAGACCGCGAAATTGAGGATCAGACCGCAAGGTCGTTATCACGGCCATGACAGCCTCTTTGCCCTTAGGTTCAATCGGGGCCGCTTTTTGAATGGCTAAGCTTTCCGGCTTCTTGGCCTTAGCACCCGTTACCACCACCGGCTTTTTCGCCGGCATCTCGACGATTTTCGCGCTCGCCAACGCTTGGCTAACCACAGGGATATAGACCGGATCGCCAAACACGCCAGACGCAGCCGCCGTCGCGGTGGCCAAACCAAAGGCCGATGCCATAACGATGATCCGCCCCGAACGCCGCCAGCCGCCGACACCGATAGGTCGGCGCAGTGGAGGAAGCGCGGCCACAACTGCTTCGGTATCGTCTGGCACATCGCCTGCCGCGATCCGCGCTAGCAAGCGGTCGCCGAATCCGACGGGGACAGCCGGAACGGTCAGCCGGTCCAGTGCCTGACTAATGTGAAGAGGAAAGACAGCCTCGCTCATGCCCGCACGCCTTTGCCTTCGATACACGCCCGCAATGAAGCCCGCGCGCGGAACAGCAAGGATTCAAAAGCTTTCACTTGCATCGCTAAAATTTCCGCAGCCATTTTGTTCTGCTGCTCCTCATAATAAGTCAAAATGATCGTGGCGCGTTGCCGGTCTGGAAGCGCCTCAACGCAAGCCGCCACCGCAGCGCGCGCCTCGTGATGCTCAATCGCTTCATCTGCCAGTAAACCGTCATCGGCGCGTTCCGGCACTGCGTCTGCGCTGACAAACCGGCGGCGGCGTATGCGGTCGAGGCACGCGTTGGTCGCCACCCGCGTCAGCCAAGCCGCAACGCCAGAGCCGCCTGCTTGCCACCGGTCGGCATATTGCCACAGCCGCAGCATTGAATCCTGCGCGACATCCTCCGCCTCTGCCGCATCAGCCAGCATGCGGTAAGCAATCCGCCACGGGATTTCGGCATGACGATCCGCTAGCAAACGCAAAGCATCGCCATCGCGCAAAGCCACGCGCGCCATCAACGCGTCGTCGGTTTCCATCGCTGTCTTAGCCGCTTGGGCAGTCATAGTTGAACCATAATACGCACGATACTGCCTCTATAACGCGCCGGTTTCCAAAACCCTTCGATAAAATAGGCATTGGCATTGCCGTGATATCATGCTGCAAGGATCATATGTTCAACGAAGTGATGCCTCACCCCGTAACCGGCGAAGCGATGCCGCCTGCGACCCCCGCCGCAACGATGGTGA
>JBEBKE010000042.1:0-16746 GCA_040079555.1 Sphingorhabdus sp.
CGCCGATGGCATTTACCGCATTAGTGTGCGCAACCCGTATTATTCAGGCGGTGGTGGGCCATTTGGCATCGGGAATTCGACGATAGCTGATGATGGCGCTGGACCCATTCGGCCAATCGACACCTTTGGCCAGCCAACGAACACGCGGATGACGTTAGTCTATGATGCGATTGCCGACAGCTATAGTATCGATTTTACCAATGGTAGCTTCCTTTCATCGGCGCATTCCGGCCCAAGCTATGTTTTCGATGCCGCGACGCAGACGCTATCGCTGTGCCAAGGCACTGCCTGCGGGGACCCCGAACAGAACGCCCGCTTTACATTGGCGGGCAACGCAACGCAAATTGCGGCAAATAACATTGGGATCAATGGATCAGCTCCTGGCACTGGGCCGCAATCGGGATCGCGCACCGGGCTGTTCAATTTACTGTTCAGCGGTTCGTGGAATCTGCCCAGCTATGGCAGCGGCCCGATTGACGTTCCCGAACCAGGCAGCATGATATTGTTCGGCGGAGGCGCCGCATTTTTGGTTCGCCGGCGGCGTTTGGCAAAACGAAAATCAGCCACCGCCTGATCGCATATATATAAAAAGAGCCAGAGAATATCTCTCTGGCTCTTTTTTTTACTCGAGGCGCTAAGACTTACATCCAGCTGCCCATTTTGAGTTCAAGGTTCGCGCGGACCTGTTCAAAGAACTGTTCGGTCGTCATCCATGCCTGATCCGGACCGATCAGGATCGCGAGATCCTTAGTCATATGGCCGTCTTCAACAGTCTGGATGCAGACTTCTTCCAATGTCTCTGCAAAACGCGTCACGTCCGGCGTGTCATCAAACTTGCCGCGGAATTTAAGGCCGCCGGTCCATGCAAAGATCGACGCAATCGGGTTTGTCGATGTCGCTTTGCCAGCCTGATGCTGACGGAAATGGCGGGTGACGGTTCCGTGCGCTGCTTCTGCTTCAACAGTCTTGCCATCGGGCGTCATCAGGATTGAGGTCATCAGACCCAGCGAGCCAAAGCCTTGCGCGACCTGATCGGACTGCACATCGCCGTCGTAATTCTTACACGCCCAGATGAATTTGCCCGACCATTTCAGCGCAGATGCGACCATGTCGTCAATCAAGCGATGTTCGTAGACAATGCCCAGCTCTTTGAACTTGGCTGCGAATTCCGCCTCGTAAATTTCCTGAAACAGGTCCTTAAACCGGCCATCATAATATTTCAGGATCGTGTTCTTGGTCGACAGATACACCGGCCATTCGCGGGTTACGCCATAGTTCAGCGAAGCGCGCGCAAAATCACGGATGGAATCGTCAAGATTGTACATCGCCATCGCCACACCAGGTGACGGAAATTGGAATACCTCTTCGTCAATCGTCTGGCCGTTTTCGCCATCCCAAACCAAGCGGAGCTTGCCGGGCCCGGGAACAAGAAAATCGGTAGCGCGGTATTGGTCACCAAAGGCATGCCGACCGATAACAATCGGGTCCGTCCAACCCGGGATCAGGCGCGGAACATTTTGGATCACAATAGGCTCGCGGAAAACCACCCCGCCCAAGATATTGCGGATGGTGCCGTTCGGCGATTTCCACATTTTCTTCAGGTCGAATTCTTCAACGCGCGCTTCGTCAGGCGTAATCGTCGCGCATTTAACGCCGACGCCGAATTCGCGGATTGCATTGGCGGAATCTACCGTGACTTTGTCATCGGTCTTGTCCCGATATTCCATGCCAAGGTCGTAATATTTCAGATCAATGTCGAGATAAGGCAAAATCAGGCGTTCGCGAATCCATTCCCAGATAATCCGGGTCATTTCGTCCCCATCCAATTCAACGACGGGATTTTTCACCTTGATTTTTGCCATGGATTTCCAGCTTTCCTGAGGATGTTTATGCCTGTTGTTTTGAGCGCCATAGCAAGATTTTACCGATGAGCAAGTTTATGGTGTGACGCGTTTCTATCTGCTCGGCTGGCTAATTTTCGGCATCTGACGCTACCCGCCCCCGCCCTATCGCTCGTCCGGCGTTTCAAGCCGCCGCAGCTAAAGGTTGTAACATCGCGCAACCGGGCCTAGAAAGCGCCGCTATGAATAAACAAGAACTGACCAACCGGGGAGCCGGGGTCGCCAAATGGGCGTTTCCGCCCGTCCATCCCGAGGGTCGCAAATTCGGGCTTATCGCTGGCGCAATCTGCGTATTCTTTGCTTTTATGGCGTGGGAGACTTTGGCGTGGCCGATGGCTGCGATCACCGCATGGACGCTGGCGTTCTTCCGCGACCCTGCGCGCAGCACGCCGCAGGATGACCGGTTTATCGTTGCGCCTGCAGATGGCCTTGTCACCTTGATCGAGATTGTACCGCCGCCGCCCGAATTGTCCGGCCCCGCTGGACTTGGCGATCAACCCATGACCCGTGTATCGATTTTTATGAGCGTGTTTGACGTCCATATCAATCGTTCACCGATCCGCGGCACAATCACACGCATCGCCTACATCGCAGGCAAGTTCCTCAACGCTGACCTAGATAAAGCCAGCGAAGAGAATGAGCGGCAGCATTTTCTGGTGGAACGATCAGACGGTGTCCGCATCGGCTTTACCCAGATCGCCGGATTAGTCGCGCGCCGCATCGTCAGCTTCAAAAAAGAAGGTGACGAAGTGATGGCGGGCGACCGTGTGGGTCTGATCCGCTTTGGCAGCCGCGTCGACGTGTTCCTGCCGCACGGCACCGCGCCGCGCATCATCAAAGGGCAACGCTGCGTTGCGGGCGAAACAATCCTTGCCGAGATTGGCGTGGATCAGGATTTGCGGGCGCTTAGCCATTGACTTCACTGCACCGCAGTGGGATTCAAAAGCATGACTGAAGAACACCGCCCTGGAATATCTCTGCGTGCACTCGCACCCAATGCGGTTACCGCAATGGCGCTGTGCACGGGCCTGTCGGGCGTGTGGTTCGCGATGCAAGGGCTATGGGCGTCGGCAATCGCGGCGGTTGTCGTCGCTGGCGTGCTCGACGCGCTCGATGGCCGCATCGCGCGGATGTTAAAGGGCGAAAGCCGATTTGGCGCAGAGCTGGACTCGCTGTCCGATGTGATCGCCTTTGGCGCGACGCCAGCCTTAATAATCTACAGCTGGGTATTGAACGAAATGCCCCGCTTTGGCTGGACGATTTCGGTGTTCTTCGTTCTGTGCGCGGCGTTGCGACTGGCGCGTTTTAATGCACGGATTGATGCCGACGAACAGCCGCATAAGTCGGCAGGATTCAACACCGGCATCCCCTCACCCGCCGGCGCGGGCCTTGCGTCCCTACCGCTGATTATCTGGATCGAGTTCGGCGTCGAGGCCGCCCGCGATTGGCGCATTGTCGCGCCGTGGCTGTTGCTGGTCGCGCTGGGTATGATATCTAACATCGCGACGTTCAGTTGGACGTCGATCAAAATCCGCCCTGCGTTTCGTTTTATGGCATTGGCCGTGATCGGCCTGACCGGCGCGGGATTGATTGCTGCGCCGTGGTTCACGCTGATCATCATCACCGTCGTCTATATCGGCCTGTTGCCGCTCAGCATCGTGAACTATGCGCGGGTAAAGCGCGGGCGCAAGGTCGGCAGCGAAGGCACCGCTTGACCGCACCCGCCATTCGGCTATGTTCCAGCTTCGTTCTTTTGTGAAGGAATAGGCTTTGGAGCCCCTGATTATTGTAATCGTTGTCGTTGCCGCTTTGCTTGGTGGGCTTGCGCTTGGCTGGATATTGGGCGGACGCGTCGGGCGTGCGGGGGCGGAGACGACCACGCAATTGCGCGCGATGCTGAACGAAGTGGTTGAAGAACGCGATGGCGCGAAGGACCGGCTGGCGCGGCTGGAGGCATCGGGCGAAGAGCGCGAGCGCGGCTTTGACGAACAGGTGCGGATGCTGTCTGAGGCAAAAGAATTGCTCTCCGCGCAATTTGGCGAGATCGGGCAGAAACTGCTCGGCGAGGCGCAACAGGCATTCTTGCAACGCGCCGATGAACGTTTTCATCAGGCAGGCGAAAAGAACGAGGAAAAGATCAAGCAGCTGTTGATGCCCGTGGGTGAGCGGCTGAAAGCTTATGAGGAGCAAGTCGGGCGGATCGAAAAGGACCGGACCGAAGCGTATGGCGCGCTGACCGGATTGATCGAGCAAATGCGCGCGGGGCAAGAGCGTGTGCAGACCGAGGCGGCGCGTTTGGTCAATTCGCTGCGCAATGCCCCCAAAGCGCGCGGCCGCTGGGGCGAGCAGCAGTTGAAAAACGTACTCGAAAGCTGCGGTCTTTCTGAACATGTCGATTTCGTCACCGAGGCGAGTGTGACGTTGGAGGATGGGCGGTTGCGACCCGACGCCATCGTCAAAGTACCCGGCGGACGGAGTCTGGTGATTGATGCCAAAGTCTCGCTGAATGATTATCAGGACGCATTTAACGCCGATGATGATGATGTGCGACAGATCGCGATGGCGCGGCACTGCGTATCGATGCGCAACCATATTGAGGGGCTATCACGCAAAGCCTATTGGGATCAATTCGACGACGCGCCCGATTATGTCATCATGTTTGTGCCGGGCGAACATTTCCTTGCCGCCGCTTTGGAGCATGAACCGCGCTTGTGGGATTTGGCGTTTGAACGCAAAGTGTTGCTTGCCACGCCCACCAACCTGGTCGCCATCGCGCGCACTGTATCGAGCGTCTGGCAACAAGAAGGCCTTGCCCGCGAAGCCAAGCAAATCGGCGCGCTGGGCAAAGAAATGTACGAACGCATCGCGGTGGCGGCGGGGCATTTGAAAACGGTGGGCTCTGGCCTGTCATCAGCGGTCAACAACTACAACAAATTCGTCGGCAGTTTCGAACGCAACGTAATGAGCACAGGCCGCAAATTCGCCGAGCTAAACGTCGAAACCGGCAAGCGCGAGTTGGAAGATGTGCCGCTGGTCGAGGCTTTGCCGCGTTATGGGGATGTGGTAGATATTGGGTTGATTGAAGGTGGAGGCAGCGAATGAAAGAGGCGCTCGTTATCATTGATGTACAGCGCGGCATGTTTGCATTTCCGGAAATGCAGCCGCATGATGGTGTAGCAACTGTGTCACGGATTGCGGGGCTCATCAGTCGGGCACGAATGGCATCTAAGCCGATATTCTTTGTGCAGCATGCTGGCGAAACGGGCCATCCCTTGGAACCCGATACGCCCGGATTTCCATTCCATGAGGCGCTGACACCTCTGCCATCTGAGTTGGTTACGGTGAAACGGCATTGCAACGCTTTTCAGGAAACCGGACTGGAAAGCGCGTTGCGCGCGGCAGGCGTTGAAAGCGTTGTCGTGACAGGTATGCAAACCAACTATTGCGTTGATACTTTTGTGAGAGCCGCAAAGGAACGCGGCTTTGCCATTCGCCTTGTCGCCGATGGCCATACGACTTTTGATACCCCAATTTTATCAGCAGAACAGATAATAGCGCATCACAACCTGACGCTTGAGGGAAGTTTTGCGACGCTGGTTAAAGCAGATGAAGTGCAGTTTTCGGATTAGAGATTTTTAGGGTCCTCGCGGGGTCCGCGCTTGAAAAGAGAGGTCTGATTGAAGCTGGGGTGGCGGAAAGTCACACTAAGGACACACCTTAAACGGGTAACAAAGCCGTCTTTTCTTCCCTTCGAAGTTTACCATGAGACACCCAAATGTGTAAACTTTGCAGATTTGGACGCACACATTTGCCACGGAATTTCCGTAAGGGAGCGGCACAGACGATGTCAAAGAGCAAGAGAACAATATAAGAACATAATTGACGCTTGTCAAGCGATGCCAGCCAGATTTGGTGGGCCTGAACCGGAGACGATCCGCTAAGGCCGGAAACGCGCGACCGGTTTCGATAAGTTTTCGGACATCCCATTAGCATTTTGCGCTCGGAATTTACGCCAGAATTTGGCGACTCTCGCGGCAAGAAGGAAGGGCGGCAACAGTCCTTTAGTCATTTTTGAAGTCATAGCAGAATGCGCTGTTTGTGAAATCGTGTATCTTTGTTATGACCGTTTTGGATGAACAGGGGCGATCTTGATCGGTTAACCGAAACTCAAAAGCTGTGTCTGCGGCACGTGTATGAACATCTGACGTCCAAAGACATTGCGCGCATCCTAAATAGTTCCCCTCATACAGTCGACACTCACATACGCTCAGCCCAGCGCATACTTCGCGTCAACAGTCGCTTTGAGGCGGCGCGAATGCTCCATGCCTTTGAAACTGGAAAGAAGCGAACATTGAGTAGCGCCTCTTCGCAGCTAGTCTCTGCCCCTTCACCTGTGACACTTCTCTCTCAACCAGAGGGTGCACGCAGTGAGCAAGCGAACACATCAGTTCGCACCAAGCTCTTGCCGCTCCCAGATTTTTGGGGAGATGAACATGACTTAGGAAATGGAGCAAAATTCGGATGGATGGCACTGACTGCTATTTACATCTGCGTTTCAATTGGAGCGCTGTTAGCGCTCATGCAAGCGGTCGAATCTCTCTTTAGAGACTGACCATTACCTTCATACACCAATAACAAAGCTGGAGCGGCGTGTTACGCTTCCGGCAGGAGACTCCTTATGCGTAAAGAACGTATCGAAGCCACCAATGACATTGCCGCTCAACTGTTCGCAGCTGAAGAAGCCATTGATGCGGCAATCACCCAAATGGCTAGACTCTCGGCTATGATGCCACAGGCGCGGCTTAAAGTGAAAGTATCTGCATCGCTCGGTCACGCTGCCCTGAAACATGCAAGCGGTTCCCTGTCGTCCTTGATTGATGCGCGTGAGCAGGTTGTCAGCGTTCATGCAGCGCTCGATCAGGTTAAAACTGATATCGGGCTGCGCACCTATGGCATTGGTGGGGGTTTTGAAAAGCCGAGTGGCGTTTCGTCTCCTTTGCTTGAAGTCGTAAGCGAAGCTGCCTAGTTTGAAAGTCATTGGCCCCGCTGCTAGGTAGTGGGGCCAATGGACGTTATGATACTTCTCAAATATTTCTTCTGGGCGGTATGCGTCCTATGTCTGGTTGTCGCGCTTTGCTTCGGAGAGCGTGATGAGCGGCGCGGCATGATAATTATTACGATTGGGTCGATAGCGACGGCAATTGTCGTGGTCGTCGCTAACCGTAATTTCGAGAACATTAGCGGCTGGTTCTTGGTAGTTGATCTTTGTGTGCTTGGGGCCTTTGTGAAGCTGTTGTTCGACAGCCGAAAATACTGGCCGATCTGGGTTGGCAGTTTGCAGCTAATCTGTGTGGTAATTCACCTACTTGATCTTGTGGTGCCTAAAACTCTGCCTGCGGCATACATCATGCTGCAAGGGTTTTGGGCTTATCCAATGTTCTTTGCTATTATGATGGGGACCTATGGCAGCTGTGTCGCGCTTAAACGAAAGCGAATGGACCGCATATTGCCAAGCAAATCTTAGGGGAGGAATTGTGCTTAAAGAGAAATCAAAATACGCAATATTCAAGAATTTTGGAGAACCTGAAACCTTCCGCTGTGACAGATGTAAGCGGGTGTTCCCAAAAGGCTGGTCTGATGAAGATGCTTTGGCGGAAATGCGAGAACGTTTTCCAGGTATGGAAGCCTCGGACGTCACTATCCTATGCGATAGTTGCAATGACAAGTTGGAGCAAAAGCTCCGTATGACATCAAATGGTCGTTAATGCAGCCGGTACAAAAGACCATGAGAAACATGACCAAATCCGCAATCCAAGAGGAAGAACAGTCAATACACCGAAAGCAGCAAATTCGATTCGAGAACCGATGGATGGTTTGGATGGATCACCCCAGTCTTTCTTGGCATCAATGCCTCTGACAAATCTCGTTGGAATACAACTACATAGCTTGCCCGATTGAGTAGCGTGTTTCGGAGGCTTTACCGAACGCGATCTCAAAGCGCTACGTCGTCGGTAGCGCTGGGGTGGCGCAAGAAACCAGCATTTGGGGGCATTATGCTAGAGCTAGACCGCGTTAATCTTCCGCTTGAAATCGCGACACAAGAAATAGGCCGTCTTTGCCGAGAACTAGAGGACCTCGTAACACGGCAGCCGCAACCAGATATGCAGCCAGTCTTCTCGTTTTCATTCCAACCAACACAAGCGCAGCTCATCGCACTTGCCAACAGCTTACTTACTGAACGACGTCTCCGGTCAAAACATTTTGCAAAGCTAGAGTTTGGCGAGCCTGTGTGGGACCTCTTGCTTGATCTTTATATGTGCGGTCTTATGGGTCGTTCCGTCTCGGTATCAAGTGCATGTATCGCCGCTTATGTGCCGCCCACGACGGCTCTTCGGTACATCACAATGCTTGTAAGCCAACGTATTTTGCTGCGTGTTGCAGACAAAAATGATGCGCGTCGGGTGTTTTTAGTGCTGTCTGATGAAACGCAGCTCGCTATTGAGCGATATCTGACTCAAGTGCATCAAAGGCGTGGCGTGTCGCTCGAAGCTGATGGAGAGCCAGGTCAACATGGACGCTGACATCAAAACGTCCAGCCGCATCAAGGCGAGTCAAAGCCTGTGTGAGTAATTCGCCAACGGCAATCAACTCTGCGTTGCTTTCTAATGACAGATTGGAGTCGTCTGATTTCATGATCAGCTTTATAACGTCGTTTAACGAGTCAAGAAAGTGATTTGCATTTTCAAATCATTCCTCAATTTCGGGGAAGCCAATTTCAACCTCACAATGCTAAATTCTCAAGCTGACAGAAGGCCCGCATTTGCGATTCTCACGCCAAAACCCGACAGTCTCCTCCCCCCAACCAACCTGCCATTATACCACGCACTCAACCCCCACCAAAAAATGACCCGCCCCGGGGTGGACCAGGGCGGGCCTGGCGCGGGGGATCGGGTCCTCCGCGCGGTTCCTCCTAGGGGAGAAGGAACTTTGGGGTTTAGGAAAATGAACGGTTTTAGGTCGCGCAACACCGTTAGTGCTGAGCTAGTCGAAGCACGTCCATCCACACTGCGGGACGCCCTTCGACAGGCTCTGGGCTAACGGTTTAATCTATCGACCATCCGCCATACCGGTTTCAGCTTTCCACCGGCGCGCCGTCATCACCTACATCGTCAGCATCAGGGCCGCCGACCATCATTTCTTCGGCGACTTCCTCGGTCTTGCCGCGGATGGCAGCTTCCAACTTGGCGGCGTGGTCGGGGTTTTCGCGGAGCCAGATTTTGGCGTTTTCGCGACCCTGCCCGATGCGGATCGAGTCATAGCTGAACCATGCACCCGATTTCTCAACCAAACCGGCCTTCACACCAATGTCGAGCAGCTCGCCATTTTTGGAGATGCCTTGGCCGTACATGATGTCGAATTCGACCTGTTTGAACGGCGGCGAGACTTTGTTTTTGACGACCTTCACCCGCGTCGTGTTGCCGACAATGTCCTCGCCTTGTTTAATCTGACCTGTCCGGCGGATATCGAGGCGGACCGAGGCGTAGAATTTCAGCGCGTTGCCGCCCGATGTCGTTTCTGGCGAACCGTACATCACACCGATTTTCATGCGGATCTGGTTGATGAAGATCACCATGCAGTTCGACCGCGAAATCGAGCCAGTGATTTTGCGCAAGGCCTGGCTCATCAAACGCGCCTGAAGGCCAACATGGGTATCGCCCATTTCGCCCTCAATTTCTGCACGCGGGACCAAAGCCGCGACCGAATCGATCACAACGATATCGACCGCATTCGAACGCACCAACGTATCGGCGATTTCCAGCGCTTGTTCACCCGTATCCGGCTGCGAGACGATCAGGTTGTCGATATCGACGCCCAGTTTCTTCGCATAGCCCGGATCAAGCGCATGTTCCGCATCGATAAACGCCGCTGTCCCGCCAAGCTTCTGAATCTCTGCAATCGCGTGCAGCGTCAGCGTGGTTTTGCCCGAGCTTTCCGGACCGTAAATTTCGATCACGCGGCCACGCGGCAATCCGCCGATGCCAAGCGCGATATCAAGGCCCAGCGAGCCTGTGGACACAGCTTCGATAGCCACCGTCTCACGACTGCCAAGCTTCATCGCCGAACCTTTACCAAAGGCACGATCAATCTGTGCAAGCGCTGCTTCCAGTGCCTTTTCGCGTTCTCCATTATTCATATTTTTCGCCCGATCCCCGTCGATAACTTTAAGACTTGCCGCCATTGTTCCACTCCTTTGGCTGGTGCTGCCCTATCCTGTAGGACAACCCCTATGTATCGCCTTTGTTCTAGTAGAACAAGTGTGGAACGATATTTTATTTTCACATTAAATCAATGCCATATAAATTCCGCTACATTTTAAGGGCATCACGCACCGCCTCGGCGATCTGCTGCACCGAGAACGGCTTTGGCAGGAACGCGACTTTGTCGAGATTGATCGATTGGCGCAATTGCTCCTCTGCATAGCCCGACATAAACAGGATGCGCATATCGGGGCGCTGCATGCGCAATTCGCGCGCCATCGCGGGGCCATCCATGTTGGGCATGACGACGTCGGAGACGACGAGATCATAGCTTTTTCCTTGCGCAAACAACGCCAGCGCCTCTTCGCCATCGCACGCGGTTTCAACCGTATAGCCCTGCCGCGCCAGCGCGCGTTCGGCGACGGCGCGGACCATCGGTTCATCCTCGACAATCAGCAAGCGCCCCGTGCCCCACACGTCCTTTGGCGGCGCGTCGAGCGCGGCCAAAGTCACCGGCGGCGGCATTCCGCCTTCGTGCACGGGCAGGTAAATGTCGAAGCGCGTGCCTTTGCCAATCTCCGAATCGGCAAAGATGAAACCGCCCGATTGTTTGACGATGCCGTAGACGGTGGAGAGGCCAAGGCCGGTGCCTTTTCCGACTTCTTTGGTGGTGAAGAACGGTTCGAAAATCTTGCCCAGATGTTCTTTGGAAATGCCGGTTCCGGCGTCGGTGATCGAGAGCAGCGCATAGTCGCCAATCGGCAAAATCTCGCTGCGCATCGCGCGCACATCGGCCTTAGTCACCGCCTTGGTTTCGATCAGCAAGACGCCGCCATCTGGCATAGCATCGCGCGCATTGACGCCTAGGTTGACGATAACTTGCTCCAGTTGCCCGGGATCTGCGCGGACGACGCCAATGGAGCGGCCATGCTGGACGTCGAGTTTCACCGTTTCGCCTAGCAAGCGTTTCAGCAGATGCGAAACCTCCGCGACCACATCGGGCAGTTGCAGTATTTGAGGACGCAAGGTTTGCTGGCGCGAGAAGGCGAGCAATTGCCGTGTCAGGCTGGCGGCGCGGTTGCTGTTTTGGCGAATTTGTTGAATGTCATCATAATCGCTGTCGCCCGGCGGATGGCGCAGCAGCATCAGGTCGCAATAACCGATGATCGCGGTCAATATGTTGTTGAAATCATGCGCGACGCCGCCCGCCAGCTGCCCCACCGCCTGCATCTTAGTGGCTTGTGCGACCTGGCGTTTCAGCTTGGTCTCTTCGCTATTGTCTTTCAGGCCGATCAGCACTGCCGCTTCGCCTAGCCCGCGTACTCCGGCAATCGACAGCGCGATGACTTCGTCGGGCTGATCTTTCAATCGGACCGCAATGTCACCCGAATGGCCTTGCCCCGCGGCATAGCGGCGGATACTGTCTGAAACGGCGGATTTGTCTTCGGCAATGACCAAGTCGCCGGGATAAGGCGGCATCGCCTCTGGCGTCAGGCCAGCGACCCGGGCAAAGCTGTCATTGGCGAACAGGAATCGGCCGTCACGGTTGACGAGCGCCAACCCCAAGGGAAGGTTCGACAGCAATTGTTCGACATGGACCAAAGCCGACGTCCGGTCCCCCTGCCCGCCGCCAGCATCATCGATGGCGAGCAGCAACGCATTGCCTTGCGCTGCGTCTTCGGAAAGCGGCACATGGAGCAAGCGCACCGCCATACCACGCGGGCCTTCGCGTTCAAAAAAGACACGGCCTTTGTCGTCAAGCCGCAGAAATGATCCCAGATCGCGGCTTGCGATATTGGCGTTCTCATCGCCCGTTGCGCGTACAGCAAAAGCGGCGTTTGAACTGCGCACACGGCCTTCGCCGCCGACGGTGACAGCCATCACACCCGCCGATGCCAGCGCGCGACCAATACGGCCCGCAACAAGATCATTGGCTTGGGTCGCGATGTTGACAGCGGCAACCTCGGCAAAGCGCCACATCAGATATTCATCGCCTGCGCCCGCGCGCACGACGCGCACCTGAAACTCGCTGCCGCCTGCTTTGATGCCATCGACCGTCGCGTTGCCATCGCGCCATCCGGCACGGCCAGCGCGCATCAGCAGTTCATGCGACGCCTCATCCAGCCCCAAATCCGGAGGTGCGCGGAGGCCATCGAATAAGGTCGTGAAGCGATCATTGGCGCACAGCAGACGTCCCGCCCGATCTGTAATCGCTACCGCCGCTTGGTCTTGATCGGCCACCGCGCGGGTGACTGACCAATCGGGTGGCAAAGCGCCAGAGACGGCAATTGGCGCACGGTTGCGGCGCAGAAAATTCGCCGCTGCCCAAAATACGATCATGCCCGCCAGTAATGCACCGACAAGCACGATATTGGTTGTGACCATCCACAGGATTAATGCCGACAAAGTCGTCGCGGCGGCTAAGCCAGCCAAGGCAAGACGATTGCGCGCTTGGTCGCCGCCATCGTCTCCACCAAAAATCTGTGCTGGAACCGATGGCGGCACTATATTCCCTTACCAAATACGAACGCGGTCCTCGGGCTTGAGAACCATATTATTGTCCGCTTTCGGCTGGAACGCATCATACCATTTGTCAAGGTTGCGAACGACCCAGACGCGCTGAATCGATGGGCTGTGCGGGTCGGTAATCAACCGGTTGCGCAGATTTTCTTCGCGATAGCTGCGCCGCCACACTTGCGCCCAACCAAGGAAGAACCGCTGATCGCCGGTATATCCGTCAATCACTGGCGCATCTTTGCCGCCCAATGACGCTTTATAGGCATCATAAGCAATCGTCAGTCCCGCCAGATCGCCGATATTTTCGCCCAAAGTAAATTCGCCCTTCACATTGGCACCGGGGAAAATTTCATAGGCGTCATATTGCGCGATCAGTGCTTTGCCTGCGGCCTCAAACGCTTTCACATCGCTTTCGGTCCACCAATCGGACAGCCGGCCCTTTTCGTCATATTTTGCGCCTTGGTCGTCGAAATGATGGCTGATTTCATGGCCGATCACAGCACCAATGCCGCCATAGTTGATTGCAGCGTCTGCCTTTGGATCAAAGAATGGCGGTTGCAAAATCGCGGCGGGGAAGACGATCTCGTTCATCCCGAAATTGGCATAAGCGTTCACTGTTTGCGGCAACATGCCCCATTCCCAGCGGCGTATCGGGCTGCCGAGGCGATTGATATTGTCGTCAAAGCCCCATTGGGTCGCGCGCAGATTATTTCCATACAGGTCGCCGCGAACGATTTTCAGCTGGCTATAATCCTTCCATTTATCGGGATAGCCAATCTTGGTGGTGAAATTCGCGAGCTTTTGCTTGGCCTTGACCTTGGTTTCGGGCTGCATCCATTCCAGTCCCTCGATCCGGCGGCCCATCGCGGATTTCACATTATCGACCAGCACGTTCATCGCAGCTTTGGTTTCTGCGGGGAAATATTTGGCGGCATAGGACTTGCCAACCTCTTCGCCCAATGCACCTTCGGTAAAGGCAACGCCGCGTTTCCAGCGTTCTTGACGCACCTTTGTGCCTTGCAAGGTCTTGCCGTAAAATTCGAATGCAGTGTCGGCGATGGCGTTGGGAAGCACGTCGGAATAGCCGCCAAGGCTGCCGACAATCATCTGGTCTTTCAACACATTCAGGTCGGTATCGGCATAGATTTTGGCGATGCCGGTAATCGCACTTGGTTGACCCACAATCACTTCGGTGATTTTGGGGCTCAGCTTTTTCAGGATCGGTGACATTTTGATGCCGGGGGTCAGCGCGTCGAGCTGTTTTAGCGTCATCTTATTATAGGTCTTCGTCGCATCGCCAGAATCCTCGCGGGTCCACTGAACCTCGGCGATTTTCTTTTCCATCGCAAAGATCGCATCCGCGCGTGCGGCGCCATCGGCCTCGCCCGCATGGGTCAGCATGTCCGCAAGGAATTTCTTATACGCTGTGCGAATGCCTTCAAACTTGGGATTGTCGACCAGATACATATCGCGATCCGGCAGGCCGGTGCCGCCTTGGAAAATCTGAAAGATATAGGTTTCGGGGTTCTTATCATCCTGCCCGACATAGCCCCCGAACAACGCGCCTACGCCGTTACGCGCAGCGGTCGGCAGAAGTTTTTCAAACGCAGCTTTCGTCTTCACGCTGCGCACTTGCTTTAACCACGGCTGGATCGGTTTCAGGCCGAGTTTTTCGACAGCAGCTTCATCCAAATAGCTCGCAAAAGCGTTGCCGACTTTGCTTTTACTATTCAGCTTTTCCGCATCCAGCACTTCGCGGACGCGGACTTGCGACAGGTCGCCAAGCGCGGTGAACATACCATAGTTGGACTTATCATCGGGGATAACAGCGTTCTTAGCCCATTCGCCATTGGCAAATAGATAGAAATCATCGCCAGGCGCGACCGATTTATCCATGCCCGCTGTATCAAAACCGAAAGTACCAAGTTGAGGCCCGGCCTTTGCCTCTGCTGGCGGTGCGTCCTCGGCCCATGCAGGCGCGGCCATGCCGATGCTGCACATCGAAATGCTCGCAACTGTCAGATATAATGATTTGATTTTCATGATAATGCTTCCCCAATATCCTGATCACGCCCACGCGCGACTCCCTTATGGGAACAGCATAGCTTCGGGACTGCGCTGATTCAGGCTTTATCCACCAGCAACAACTGGCTTCGACCGGCGACGCCATTTTGACGAAACGCGCCAGCGCCAAAACCATGCTGACACAACATAACCCACCGCAGCAGATACCACCGAGATCGTAAACAGGCCAAAGAGCATGGCGGGAGCAGCGTCAGACAAAAGCCAGTAGGAAAGCTCCACCAGCTTTGGCCACCAATCCATCTTTGCCTCTAGCAAAGTCATCAAATGCGTTGAGTCAGCGCCGCCGACATAAGCCGACGCCAATAGAATGAACGGCGTCGTCAGCGGCATCGACAAAAACGTCATCGCCGCACCCAACGGAATGTTCGCGCGTACGGGCAGCGCCAGCAAAGCAACGCCAGCGATCTGCACACCGGGGATCAACAGAAATATGCCGACGAGCAAACCGAGTGCGACGCCGCGCGGCACCGACCGGCGCGTAAAGCGCCACAATGCCGGATGAAACACACGCGCAGCAAAGGGACGCAGAAAACGGCTCCGCTCGAAACTATCCCGAGTCGGTGCTTGATCATGCAGCCAGCGCGAAAATCGGCTCATCCCTTTTCCCGCATGATACGTCCCTGATCGCGCTTCCAATCGCGTTCCTTTTCCGTCGCCCTTTTATCAGGCGCTTTCTTGCCTTTGGCGAGGGCGATCTCGACTTTCGCCCGCCCGCGCGCGTTGAAATAAATGGACAATGGAACGACAGTCATACCCTGCCGCATCACTGCACCATGCAGCTTATTTATCTCACGCGCATTAAGGAGCAATTTACGAGGCCGCTTTGGTTCGTGATTGTTGCGGTTGCCATGGCTGAATTCGGGGATGTTGGCGTTGATCAGCCAAACCTGTCCGCCCTCTTTCACCTCGGCATAGCTTTCGGCGATTGAGCCTTCGCCAAATCGCAGCGATTTAACCTCGGTTCCGGTCAAGGCAATGCCCGCCTCAAACTTGTCCTCGATATAAAAATCATAGCGGGCACGCCGGTTTTCGGCGACGGTTTTGACCTTATCAAATGCTTCGGGTTTAGGACGTGCCATTAGATGAGGCCAGCCAGCTCCAAAGCGGCATCCACTGCGTTGCGGCTAGCTTCTGACGCCGCAACCAGCGGCAAACGCACTTCTGTCGGAAAATCTTTGATAACGCGACCCATAGCATATTTAATGGGGGCCGGAGACGCATCTGTGAAGAGGGCGCCGTGCAAAGGGTGCAATTTATCGGTCAACGTGCGCGCCAACGCATAGTCGCCCGCCGCCATCGCCGCCTGAATTTCTGCGCATAATTTCGGCGCAACATTGGCGGTGACCGAAATGCAGCCAACGCCGCCCACTGCATTAAACGCTACCGCCATATCGTCATTGCCTGACAGCTGACAAAAATCGGCGCCGCAACTAAGCCGGTGGTCAGCAACGCGGCCAATCTGCCCGCTGGCGTCCTTGATCCCAACAATCGTCGGAATATCCGCCAAACGTGCAAGCGTTGCAGGCTGAATATCGGTCACGGTGCGTGCTGGCACGTTATAGACGATAATCGGCAAATCACACTTTTCGGCCAGATGCGCGTAATGGGCGTAGATGCCGTCCTGATTGGGCCGGTTGTAATAGGGCGCAACGACCAATGCAGCATCAGCACCCTCAGCCTTTGCAAACTCCATATGCCGCACAGCGGTTGCAGTATCGTTGGACCCGCAGCCAGCAATCACCGGAACCCGCCCTGCTGCTTGTTCGATGCAAACCGAAATAACCCGATAATGCTCGTCAAACGACAATGTCGGCGCTTCACCTGTCGTGCCGCAGGGTACCAATGCGCTTGATCCTTGCTCGATTTGCCAATCCACCAAGGCGCGGAATTTGTCCTCTGCGAACGCCCCGTCGCAAAAAGGAGTCACTAGAGCGGGAATTGAGCCAGAAAACATGGAATTCGCTTTCGATACTTGCCACATGGAA
>JBEBKE010000043.1:0-16715 GCA_040079555.1 Sphingorhabdus sp.
CATAAATTCGCCCAAAACGATGTTAGCGGTGTTTTCGTCCAAATTGCCTGTGGGCTCATCGGCGAGCACCAGCCTAGGCCGGTTAGCAAGCGCACGCGCAACAGCGACGCGTTGCTGTTCGCCGCCCGATAGTTTTGCGGGGCGATGTTCCAATCGCTCTGCCAAGCCCAAGGTGGACAGCAAAGTCGTCGCACGATCACGCGCCTCGTCTGGGCCAAGGCCCATGATCAACTGCGGCAACATCACGTTTTCAAGCGCGTCGAAATCGGGCAGCAAATGGTGGAACTGATAAACAAAGCCCAGCTTCTCACGCCGGATGACGGTGCAGCGATCAGGGCCAAGATTATAGGTTTCCTCACCGTCGATTTTTATCGAACCGTCAAACCCGCCCTCAAGCAACCCGAGAGCCTGCAACATTGTCGATTTGCCCGTGCCCGATGGCCCCAGCAACGCAACCAGCTCACCCTCGGCAATCGACAGATTGACGCCGCGCAGGACTTCAATCGTGACATCGCCTTGGGTAAAGTCGCGGCGCACATCGACCATTTCGGCGATAATCTTACTCATAACGCAGCACCTGTACAGGATCGGTTCCGGCGGCTTTAAATGCCGGATAGAGTGTGGCCAAAAAGCTGAAGAACAGCGCCAGCCCGCAGATCGCCGCAACCTCGACCGGATCGGTTTTAGACGGCAGCTCGGTTAAAAAGCGGATCGAGGGATCCCAGAGGTTTTGGCCGGTGACGAACTGGATACCGCGCACAATCGCTTGGCGGAAATAGAGGAAGATAAAGCCCAAGATGACGCCTGTTCCGATGCCGGCAAGGCCAATGGAAACGCCCACGGTGACAAAAATCTTTAGCAATGATTTCCGCGCCGCGCCCATCGTCCGCAATATGGCGATGTCGCGCGTTTTCGCACGCACCAGCATAATCAGCGACGACAATATGTTGAACACCGCTACCAATACAATAATCGACAGCACAACAAACATCGCGATGCGCTCAATCTCCAACGCCTCAAACAATTGCGCGTTCATACTGCGCCAATCGATGATCATCGCTTTATCGGATAGTTTAGTTTGCAACGGACGTAGCGTCTCACCGACGGTATCGGGATCCGTCGTTTTCAACTCGATCATGCCGATTTCGTCACCCATCAGCATCAGCAGCTGTGCGTCCTCAATCGGCATGATGACGAACGCTTCGTCATAGTCAAAAACACCTACTTCGAAGATCGCGGCGACTTCATAGGATATCTCGCGCGGAACTGTGCCGAACGGCGTCGTCTGCCCTGCCGGATTGATGATCGTCACCCGCCCGCCAACACGCGCACCCAGTTTCGCCGCAAGCCGCGAGCCAATGCCGATGCGTTCAGTGCCAGCGCGCAACAGCGCCATATCGCCATCAACAGTTTTGCCCTTGAGAGTTGGGTTGTCCAAGATATCGCCAACCTGCATCCCGCGCACCAAAATCGCCTCGACACGACCATTGCTGGTGGCGAGCAAAGGTTGTTCAATCAAAGGCGACGCTTCGGTCACGCCCGGCGTTTTACGCACCTCGGCCAAAACATCGCGCCAATCGGCGAGACGGCCGTTGTACCCTTGCACGACGGCGTGACCGTTTAAGCCGACAATCTTGTCAAACAGCTCTGCGCGAAAGCCGTTCATCACGCTCATCACGATAATCAAAGCGGCGACGCCCAAGGCAACCGCAACGAGGCTGATCGTGGCGACAAGGAAGATGAACCCTTCGCCCTTACCCGGCAGCAAATAGCGCTTTGCCACCATGCGTTCATAGCGATTGAGGATCATAATAAGGGAATGTTCCGATAGGTCATAGGCTTGGCTTTCGCATTAGGCAGCGCACGATGCGCTGGCAAGCAGTGTTCGATATGACAATTTTGTTGCAGCACAGCCACACTCCGCGAAAAAGCGTTGAAACGCGCCAGCTATCATTTGCATTGCGCCGTCATTCCCGCAATCTGTGCCTTCTGCGCTGGCACATGAATATCAATGGCCATTGGTTCAGGGGGATAGGCCGGGTTGAAGCTGCCACGACAGGCGCTCACCCGGCCTTAACATTTCAGCCGAAAAAATGTTCCGCGATTCACGGGCTGATCTTGACATTTATTTCGGTAATCCCATTTCTGTTTCTGGGTAGCCAAGTGGCTGCTCTAAAAATCGGAAGGCGCTGCGTATGCGGGCTTTCCTTAAATCCAAATTGCTCAACAGGAGAATTTGTTATGAACCGTTTTGATTTCACTCCCTATCGCCGCACCACTGTCGGCTTTGACCGCTTGTTCGACTTGCTCGAAAATGCAGGTCGCACCGCGCAAGGTGACAATTACCCTCCGTTCAACATTGAACGTATTGAGGAAAACAAATATCTGGTCACCGTCGCTGTCGCAGGGTTCAAGCCCGAGGAAATCGACATCACCGCACAGCAAAATCTGCTGATGGTGTCGGGCGCGAAAGCCACCGAAGGCAACGACAACCGCGACTTTTTGCATCTCGGCATCGCCAACCGCAATTTTGAACGCCGGTTCCAGCTTGCCGATCATGTGTTTGTAAAGGATGCGGACATGGCCGATGGATTGCTGCTCATCACGCTGGAGCGTCAGATTCCTGATGAACTAAAGCCGCGCAAGATCATGATTGGTGGCAACATCGGCCCAACCGTGATTGAGCATGAAGATGGAAAGAAAAAGGGCAAAGCTGCCTAGGTAGCACTATCCTCTCCAGTGGGAGAGGATACGAAGCCTTAGCCGTTAGGCTTAGGCGCAGGTGGTGAGGGGTTGTGGATAATCGATAGGGCACAACCCCTCACCCAGCTACGACTAATTCGCTGCGCTCATAAGTCTGCGCAACCCTCTCCCACTGGAGAGGGGAGCCACAGCTAAACCAACCGGCCATGCTCCACCGCAGCCGCAATAAAGCTAGCGAACAACGGATGTGGATCGAACGGTCGTGATTTCAGTTCCGGATGGAACTGCACGCCGATGAACCATGGATGGTCGGGGCGTTCAACGATTTCTGGTAGCAAGCCATCAGGTGACATCCCCGAAAACAACAGGCCCGCTTTTTCGAGCGGTTCTTTATAGCTGCCATTGACTTCATAGCGGTGGCGGTGACGTTCAGAGATCACGGTCGAACCGTAAATACCCGCCACATGGCTGTTGCCAGCCAATCGCGCCTCATAAGCGCCCAAGCGCATGGTACCGCCCAGATCGCCGCCGGCTTCACGCGTTTGCAGGCCTTCTTGTGTCATCCATTCGGTGATGATGCCAACGACAGGCTCACCCGTTGGTCCAAATTCGGTGCTGGATGCGTCGGCGATGCCTGCGGTATTCCGGGCGCTTTCGATGCAGGCCATCTGCATCCCCAAACAAATCCCAAAAAACGGCACTTTGCGTTCGCGGGCGAAGCGAACGGCGGCAATTTTACCTTCTGATCCGCGCTCTCCAAAACCGCCCGGCACCAAAATGGCGTGCATCGGTTCAAGCGCCGCTGCAATGTCGCTGTCATCTTTTTCAAACAGTTCGGCATCGATCCATTTGACGTTGACCTTCACCCGATTGGCAAAGCCGCCATGCGCCAAGGCTTCATTCAGCGATTTATACGCATCAGCAAGGCCGACATATTTGCCGACCACGCCAATTGTCACTTCGCCTTCGGTATTTTGCTGACGGTCGAGGATATCCTCCCAACGGCGCAAATCAGGCGCCACGCCCGGGGTGATGCCAAAGGCGCGCAGCACCTCGTAATCCAGCCCCTCAGCATGATATTGCAGTGGCACGGCATAGATCGACTTTGCATCAAGTGCAGGGATGACGGCTTCTTTGCGGACGTTGCAAAATGCCGCAATCTTGGCGCGCTCACCCTCTGGCAGGTCATGTTCACAGCGACAGAGCAAAATATCGGGCTGCACGCCAAGAGCGGTCAGTTCTTTCACGCTATGCTGCGTCGGCTTCGTCTTCAACTCACCTGCAGCTGCGATATAGGGCACGAGCGTAACATGGATAAACACGGTCTGGTCGCGGCCCAGATCGTTGCGCATCTGCCGAATCGCCTCGATAAACGGCAGCGATTCGATATCGCCAACGGTGCCGCCAATTTCGCATAAAACGAAATCCAGCCCATCGACGTCGGATTGGGCGAATTCCTTTATCTCGTTTGTGACGTGCGGAATAACCTGCACTGTCGCGCCCAGATAATCGCCGCGCCGTTCCTTGGTGATGATATCGCGATAGATGCGGCCAGACGTCACGTTGTCCGATTGCCGCGCCGACACGCCGGTAAAGCGTTCATAATGCCCAAGATCGAGGTCGGTTTCGGCCCCGTCGTCGGTCACATAGACTTCGCCATGCTGATAAGGCGACATCGTCCCCGGATCGACATTCAGATAGGGATCGAACTTACGAATGCGGACTTTATAGCCACGCGCCTGCAAAAGGGCAGCAAGCGATGCTGCCATAAGACCTTTGCCAAGCGAGGAGACCACGCCGCCGGTGATAAAAATGAACCGCGCCATGGGAGAAAAGGCCTAAGCTACCTTTACCGGATTCGGCAAGGGGCAGAATCCGGAATTCACAGATTTATTTTAGCAAAGGCCGTCCAGCTTATTTGTCGAGCGGAACTTCGGGCGCTTTCGTTGCGGGTGCCGCGGTCGCATCTACGGGTGGTGCAGTGCCCGTTGCCGGTGCAATAACAGGCGCGATGTCGGATTTCGCTGGCACGGTTGTTTTCAGCGTTTCGTTAATTGCCGTTGGTCCACCTTCACGCGCAGCAACAAATGCGAGAGTAATCGACAACAGGACAAAGGCCGACGCCAATATCGCTGTTGTGCGCGTTAAAAAGTCTGCGGCGCCGCGTGCTGACATCAATCCAGCTGGGCTGCCGCCGCCCAAACCGCCGCCTTCGGACCGTTGCATCAAAATGACGCCGACAAGCGATGCGGCGATAATACCCTGTACAACGATCAGGAAGTGAAACAGACCCATGAGATAAAACCTATATAAATTTCAGAATGGCTTCGCGCCGGTTGCCGCCCACATAAGGATGCAAGCGGCAAAGTTCAATTGTTATCAGGACGCAGCGGCGGCAGCGGCTACGATCGGCAGGAATTTATCCGCGCTAAGGCTCGCCCCGCCGATCAATCCGCCATCGACATTGGGGATCGCCAGCAGGCTCGCAGCATTCTCGCCATTCATCGACCCACCATAAAGGATACGCACCTTCGCGCCATCGGCGCCAAATCGCGCCTCAAGATCAGCACGGATCGCATTGTGCATTTGCGCCACATCGTCGGTCGACGGAATACGGCCAGTCCCAATGGCCCAAACCGGCTCATAAGCCACCGATAGCCATTCACTGGCGGCTTCATCGGGCACCGATTTATCCAGTTGTGACAGGACGACGGCCACCGCCATACCCGCATCGCGCTCCGCCTCTGTCTCGCCGACGCAGATGATGACCGAAAGTCCGGCAGCCTTAGCCGCCAGCGCTTTTGCCCGCACGTCTGCATCGCTTTCATGCTGCGCGGCGCGGCGTTCGCTATGTCCGACGATGGTGAGACGCGTGCCTGCCTCGGCCAACATATCGGCGGAGACACATCCTGTATGCGCGCCGGATACCGCTGCGTGACAGTCTTGCGCGCCGATTGCGAAGCCGGGCACGTTGCTAGCCGCCGGTGCGATCAGCGTGGCTGGCAAGCACAGGGCGGTTTCAACTGAAGGATGTTTGGAAACCGCCAACGCGATCTCTTTTACCACGGCAACGTCCGCCAAACGTCCGTTCATTTTCCAGTTACCAGCGATGAATTTTTGCATAATGGCTCCGCATTTATGTTTGCAGGCCAGCTAGCGCAAAGCTGCTCCAATGCCAATTGTCGTTATGTGCCGCTTGGGTGCAAGGAACCCAGCTCGCCGCTTTCACGCGCTTTTCGGCCATAAACCAGCTCAAACAACGGCCCCGCCATCATCGTGGTAACAATCGCCATCAACACCATCATCGAAAACAATGTTGGCCCAATGATGCCCTTTTGCAGACCAATGTTGATGATGATCAGTTCCATCAGCCCGCGTGAATTCATCAACGCACCGATACCCAACGCCGTCCGGTTATCTTCCCCCGCCAAACGAGCAGCAGCCCAGCAAGCGCCAAATTTCGCAATAATCGATGCCGCCAATATGCCAAGAGCCATCAAAAACAACGGCAGCGTATTGACCATATCCATCCGCGTGTTGAGGCCGGAGTAGGTGAAAAACATCGGGAGCAAGAGCACTACTGTCAGGGGCTCAACTTTGCGTTTCAGTTCCTCAGCAAATAATCCGCGCGGCATCACGGTGCCGAGGATGAAGCCGCCAAAGATCGCGTGAATGCCGACAGCGTCCATGATGAACGCCGATGTGCAGAATGCCGCGAGCGTAAGCCCCAGCACAGTCGTGCTCATTTCGCTTTCGCGTTCGACGATGCGGCCAAGCGGCGCCAATAGTCGCTTTCCGAAAACCATAATAAACAACGTGTAGGCAAGGCCGCCACCAATCGCGAGCACCGCAACCCCCGGCCCTGCCCCAAATGTCGCCAGCACAACCGCCAGCACGCACCACGACACTGCATCGTCAAAGGCCCCAGCAGTCAGCGACAAAGTCCCCAACGAACTATTCGCTAGTCCGCGCTCGTTGATGATCCGCGCGAGCATCGGAAAAGCCGTCAGCGCAATACAAGCGCCCATGAACAGTGTCGCGTTTGCGGTTGAAATCCCATCGGCAAACAAGCCCGGAACAGTTAGCAAAAATGGCGTGATTGCGACCGCAATCAAAAACGGCGCGATGATTCCAGCAGCCGATACGCCCATCGCGCTTTTCGCTTTGGATTGGAAATGGTCGAGCCGCAAAGTTGTGCCAACCAGAAACATATAAAGGCCAACGCCCAACTGCGCGCCCGAATACAGGACGTTTTTGGTCGCTTGCGGAAAGATCGCCACTTGCAGATCGGGCAATAGCAGGCCGAAAAGCGACGGCCCGAGCACCACGCCGGCGATCATTTCACCGACAACTTGCGGCTGACCGAGGAACTTTCGCCCGATCCATCCTACAATGCGACATGCGATCAGGATCAATGCCAGCTGTAGGAAAAAATGGACGCTGAAATCGGTGGGTGTGTAGCTGTTTGCCATCGCCTCGACGGCGGGACCGTTGGGCGACAAAATCTTGCTCAAAGCCTCAAGCGCCTGATTACCCCAATTTGCTGCCATTGTACCGCTTCCTAATTTTGCACACCGCTATGATTGTGTGCGCGCATTAGCAAGGCAACACGATGAAACATTCGTAGTCAGCACCGAATTTCATATTTTCGCGCGGTTCGCTTGATTGCACGCTTTTAGCCGACTAAAGGCTGGCGGCACTCTTTATACCGGACCTATTATGATCACTTTTTTCCGCAGGCTTTTTAACTCGCGCATCGGGGCGATGTTCGCTCTCATTTTTGTCGCACTGATCGGCCTCGCCTTCGCCTTAGGTGATGTAACCGGTTCGGGTAGCTTTGGCGGACTTGGTCAGGGATATGCCGCGCAGGTCGGCAATCAAAAGATCGGCGTTGGCGAATTGCAAGACGCGGTTGAAAATCGGCTGCGCGCTGAACAAAAACAAAACCCAACGCTTGATCGCGCGCGGTTTGTCGACAGCGGCGGGCTCGACGATACGCTGGAACAGCTGGTCAATCGTTACGCATTGGCGCTGTTTGGCGATGAATATGGCGTTTCGGTCAGCGAGAAAATGGTCAATCAGGAAATCCTGAAGATTCCGGGTGCTGTCGGCACCGATGGAAAGTTTAATCAGGCGGCGTTTGCTTCGTTCTTGCAGAACCTGAACCTGACAGAAAAAATGGTTCGCGACGATTTTCGTCAGAATTTTTACGCGCGGCAGTTGCTGTCAACGGCTGCGCCGGGTGCACAAGCGCCTAAGGGAATGGCATTACCCTATGCGTCGCTTGATCTTGAAAAACGGGCGGGCGAAGTTGCGGTCATCTCGGCATCGGCCTTCATCCCGGCAAACCCGCCAACGGACGCAGTGCTGACCCAATATTACCGCACCAATTCTGTGCGCTACACCGTTCCTGAAAAACGAGCGATATCTTACGCGTTGTTTGATGCCAGCGTTGTTGACGGCAAAGCGGTTCCCTCTGCCGAGGAAATCGCGGCCTATTACAAAGAAAACGCCACAAAATACGCTGCGACCCAGGCACGCGATATTTCGCAACTGGTGTTTCCAACGCAGGCTGCGGCCAAGGCGGCGTCTGACAAGATCACTAGCGGCAAATCCATCGCTGCCGTTGCGCAGGAACTGGGCCTTAGCGCGACAAGCAGCAGCGGTATTACTCGTGAAGCATTGACCAAAAGCGCGTCTAAAGCTGTCGCCGATGCCGTATTTGCAACAGCGCAAGGCGGCGTGTCGGCCCCGGCACGTGGCCAGCTGGGCTATTATGTCGTTAGCGTTGCAGCGATCAAGAACATCGCGGCTCGTCCACTTGCATCAGTCAGCACTGAAATTGCTGCCGAACTGAAGGAAGCGAAAAAAGAAGAACTGCTGGGCGATCTGACCGCCGAAATCGAGACTGCGTTTGAAGATGGTGCCACCATCGCCGATCTTGCCAAGCAGCAAGGCCTAAAGGTCGAAACGACGCCAAAGCTGCTCGCGAACGGACAGAACCCTGAAAACCCCAATTACAAGCCAGTGGCTGAAATGGCGCAGATCATCCCCAATGCGTTCCAGATGGATACCGACGGCACTGCGCAGCTTGTCGAAGTTGAGGCTGGCAAGCGTTTTGCCATGGTCTCCGTTGCCGATTTTGACGAAGCCGCCCCTGCGCCGCTTGCCGAGATCAAGAACATCGTCATGCAACAATGGGCAATGTCCGAGGGGAACAAGAAAGCCAAAACGGTCGCAGAGGCTGTTCGCAAAGCTGTGCTCGCGGGACAAAACCTTAGTGCGGCGTTGACTGCCGCCGGTGCAACTGGCGCAAAAATTGAGCCGGTTTCCAGCACGCGCGGCGAATTGAACGCCATCGCGCAAAAAGGCCAAGTTCCGCCGCCGCTGGCGTTGATGTTTGCGATGAAAAAGGGCACCGCAAAATCCATCCAGGCTCCCAATGATCGCGGCTGGTTTGTCGTGCGGCTGAACGAAGTCGTTCGCGGCGATGCCAGCGCCGATGTTGCGCGCGTCGAGGCCAACCGCAAGGAATTGCAAACTTTGTTGTCGCAAGAATATGCTGCGCAATTGATCGCCGCTTCCAAAAAGGAAATGGGCGTTGAGCTGAACAAAGGCACGATCAAGACGCTTCGCGACAGCCTGACCGGCAAGAACCAACAATAAACGGACGGCGATGAGCGTATCGGCTGCCCCCAATGATGCGGTTGCGCGCAGCCAGTTGGACGCGGGCAAAGCGGCGCTTGTCTGGCGCGAACTGATTGCCGACACGGAAACGCCGGTATCTGCAGCGCTGAAATTGTTTGAGGCTGGTCGCGGTGATTTCATTCTGGAATCGGTGGAGGGTGGCGCTGTTCGTGGGCGATACAGCCTTATCGGACTTGCGCCGGACCTGATTTTCCGTGCCGATGGCAACGCTGCAGAAATCAACGCGCTGTGGCAGACAGACAGGAGCGCCTTTGCGGCCACCGACGAAGACGCTCTCGTTTCATTGCGCAAGCTGGTCGATAGCTGTCGTATCGATATGCCGGCGGGCCTGCCGCCTGCCTTTGCCTGTCTGGTCGGGCATTTCGGTTACGAGACGATTGGTCTGGTCGAAAAACTGCCGCGCCCGCCCGCTAATCCTATCGATGTGCCAGACATGATGTTTGTGCGGCCAACGGTGGTGCTGGTGTTTGATCGCTTGGCTGACCGCCTTTATATTGCAGCACCTTTGTGGCCCGATGCGGGCGACGCAGCGCAACAGATTACCGCTGGCTATGACCGGATTGATGCAACGGCAGCAAAGCTAGCTCTGCCAGTCCCGTTTGCGCGTGCGCAGGCCGAACTCGCCCCGTTGCCTGATCCAGTGCCTGTATTGGCCCCTGATCGCTACCGCCAAATGGTGCTGAAAGCCAAAGACTATATCGCGGCAGGCGATATCTTTCAGGTGGTACTAGCGCAGCGTTTTTCTTTGCTCTTCACTCTGCCGCCGGTCGATCTCTATCGTGCATTGCGGCGGATCAATCCGTCGCCGTTCCTCTACTTCCTCGACATGCCCGGCTTTGCATTGATTGGATCTAGCCCCGAAATCCTCGTGCGCCTACGCGACGGCGAAGTTACTATCCGTCCGATTGCCGGAACCCGCCCACGCGGCAAAACCGCACTGGAGGACGCCGAGAACCGTGCGTCCCTGCTCGCCGACCCCAAAGAACGCGCCGAGCATCTGATGCTGCTCGACCTTGGCCGCAACGATGTGGGCCGCGTGACCGAGGGCGGCAGCGTGACCGTCACCGACAGCTATATGGTAGAATTTTACAGCCATGTAATGCACATCGTGTCGAACGTGGTTGGAAAGCTCGCCAAAGGCAAAGACGCACTCGACGCGCTGTTTGCAGGCTTCCCCGCTGGCACAGTATCGGGAGCACCCAAGGTCCGCGCTTGTGAAATCATCGCTGAACTCGAACCCGAAACCCGCGGCGCCTATGCCGGCGGCGTCGGATACTTCTCGCCCGACGGAAATATGGACAGCTGCATCGTCCTACGCACCGGCATCGTCAAAGACGGCGTACTGCATGTGCAAGCAGGCGCAGGCATCGTCGCCGACAGTGATCCTGAATACGAACAAGCCGAATGCGTCGCAAAGGCTGGGGCGTTGATGGCAGCAGCACGTGAGGCTGTGCGGGTTGCTGGTGAAGCGAGGTTTGGGCAATGAGCAACAACAAAATCCTCGTCATCGACAATTACGACAGTTTCACCTGGAACCTCGTCCATTACCTGATGGAACTGGGTGCCGAAGTCGAAGTCGTACGCAACGATGCAATCTCGGCGGGGCAAGCGTTATCGAGCGGAGCGCAGGCATTCCTGATCTCGCCCGGCCCTTGCACGCCCAATGAAGCTGGCATAAGCCTTGATCTGGTCGCCGCCTGTGCAGAGGCAAAGAAGCCGCTGCTCGGCGTCTGCCTCGGCCACCAAACCATCGGTCAACATTTCGGCGGCAAAGTGGTGCGCGGCGGGTTGATGCACGGCAAGACTTCGCCGGTAAGCCATGACGGCAGCGGGCTGTTTGCTGGCCTGCCTTCTCCCTTCACCGCGACGCGCTATCACTCGTTGATAGTCGAGGATATTCCGGCGAACTTGATCGTCAACGCGACGTCCGATGACGGCCATGTCATGGCTTTCCGCCACAAGGAACTTCCTATCCACAGCGTTCAATTCCACCCCGAAAGCATCGCTACTGAGCATGGCCATGCGATGCTGGCCAATTTCATGCGGGCGGCGGGTATGACGGTGAAGGAACGGTTGTGAGCCTGACCCTGTCCGAATCCGAAACCCTATTCGGCCAAATGCTCGACGGCGAAATGTCGGACGCGGTGATCAAAAATACCCTGATCGATATGTCCGAGCGCGATGAAACGGCGGAAGAAATTGCCGGCGCGGTTCGTGCCATGCGCGCCCGGATGATCCGCATCAACGCACCCGTCGGAGCCATCGACGTTTGCGGCACTGGCGGCGATGGTGCGCACAGCCTTAATATCTCGACCGCCGTGGCTATCGTCGTCGCCGCTTGCGATGTGCCCGTGGCAAAGCACGGCAACCGCGCTGCCTCATCCCAAGCAGGCGCAGCCGATACGCTGGAGGCGCTCGGCCTCAATCTTGATCGTGCGATGGCAACGGCGGAGGATAGCCTTGGTGACCTTGGCATCTGCTTTATGTTTGCGCAGAAATACCATCCGGCGCTGGCAAAACTTGCCCCGATACGCAAAGAAATTGGGCGACGCACGATCTTTAACCTGACCGGCCCTGCCGCTAACCCAGCGGGTGTTAAGCGTCAGCTGATCGGTGTGGCGCGGCCAGACTTTCTGGCGGTCTATGCCGATGCCCTGAACCAGCTCGGCTATGACGACGCAATGCTGGTTGCGGGCGACGAGCCGCTAGACGAGCTTTCAATTTCTGGCGCAAGTTCGGTCGTTCGCCTTGGCAAACAGGTCACGCGGATTACGCCCGAAACCGCAGGCTTGCCCCAACACCCAAGCCAGGCCCTGAAAGGCGGCGACGCGCAGTATAACGCCGCTGCGCTTCGCCGTTTATTGGCTGGCGAGACCGGAGCCTATCGCGATGCCGTGCTGCTAAACGCCGCCGCCGCGTTGATGGTTGCGGGCGAAGCTGATGACTGGCATTCCGGCGTCGAAGAAGCAGCAGAGGCCATCGATAAAGGACTGGCAAAGGCATTGCTCGATTGTTGGATCGCGTACTGATGGAGTGCTTGATCCGCCCCGAACGCGCCGATGACTCCGCAGCGATTTACGACGTCACTAAACGTGCCTTTGCGCCCATGCCCTTTGCCGCTGGCAATGAGCAGGATTTGATCGCCGCGCTTCGTATAAAAGGTGCGCTGGCGTTGTCCCTAGTCGCTGAAAAAGACGGCTGCGTTGTGGGGCAGATTAGTTTTTCGCCGGCATTGACAGCGGATGGCTCACCCGGATGGTTTGCACTCGGGCCAGTGTCGGTCGAGCCTGCGTTAAAACATCAAGGTATTGGTAGCCAATTGATCAATGCCGGGATCGCGTGGCTGCGCGAACAGGGCGCGGCGGGCTGTGTGCTGGTGGGCAATCCGGCCTATTATAGCCGTTTTGGTTTTAAGCCATTTCCGGCTTTGACACCGGAGGGTGAGCCACCTGAATATTTTCAAATCTTGCCATTGCTGGTAGAGGAACCGAATGTCCTGGTAGGTTTTCACCCCCTATTTCACGCTTAGGCTATGCACACCAAAATGACCGATAAACTTGCAGAAATTTGTGCGACAAAGCGCGTTGAAGTGACCGAACGCAAGCCGCTGGGCCTCTCACATTGGTCTGCCCCATCCGCTGTGCGCGGGTTTGAGGCTGCGTTGCGCGCCAATGCAAAAATCGGTTATGCGCTGATTGCAGAGATTAAGAAAGCAAGCCCCTCCAAAGGCCTGATCCGCGCGGACTTCAATCCGGCGGCTCACGCTGCGGCCTATGAAGCGGGCGGGGCTGCGTGTCTTTCCGTGCTCACCGATGCGCCGTATTTTCAAGGGCATGAGTATTATCTGATTGCCGCTCGCGCCGCTTGCACCCTGCCCGTGCTCCGCAAAGATTTCATGGTCGATCCATGGCAGTGCGGCGAGGCGCGCGCCATGGGGGCAGATGCCATCCTGATTATCGTTGCGGCGCTAGACGACGCGGCGATGGTCGATATCGAGGCCGCAGCGCGCGAATGTGATCTTGACGTTCTTGTCGAGGTTCATGACGAGGCCGAAATGGACCGTGCGCTGACGCATTTGAAATCGCGCCTAATTGGCGTAAACAACCGCAATTTGAAGACGTTTGAGGTTGATCTGGCCAATACCGAGCGTCTGCTGCCAATGGTTCCGGCGGACGTCTTGCTGGTCTGCGAAAGCGGTATATCCACCCATGCCGATTGCGAACGCATGGCGGCGCACGGCGTGCGGACCTTCCTTGTCGGCGAAAGCCTGATGCGGCAAGATAATGTCGAGGCGGCAACGCGGATGTTACTGACGGGACAATGATCAAACTGACACATCTTGATGCAGCCGGAAACGCCGCGATGGTCGATATCTCCGCGAAGGAAGCCACCGTCCGCGAGGCTGTTGCCGAGGGTCGCATCACGATGTCGGCAGAGGCATTGTCGGCTATAAAAGACGGCGCGATCAAGAAAGGCGATGTACTCGCCACAGCACGGATCGCAGGCATCATGGCGGCAAAGAAAACCAGCGAGTTGATCCCCTTGTGCCACCCGCTTGCGCTGTCCAAAGTCGCGGTAGATTTTGATTTTGAAGATCAAGGCATCCGTGTAACCGCGCTCGCCCGCCTGACGGGGCAGACCGGCGTGGAGATGGAAGCGTTGACCGCAGCTTCGGTGGCGCTGCTGACGATCTATGACATGGCGAAAGCAGTCGATAAGAGCATGGAGATTTCCGGCATTCGGCTGCTGTCCAAAACCGGCGGCAAGTCGGGCGATTGGCGTGCGGAATGATTTCCATCGAGGAAGCACAGGCGCGAATTTTTGCATTGAAGGCTCCGGTTGAGGTTGAGACGGTTTCGCTCGTCGATGCTGCAGGCCGATGGGCTGCAACAGACGTAGCGGCATTACGCACGCAACCGGCGCGCGATCTATCGGCAATGGATGGCTATGCGGTGCGCTTTGCCGACGGCAGCGGCCCTTGGCGGGTGATTGGCGAAAGCGCAGCGGGGAAGCGCTTTACCGGATCAGTTAGCGCGGGTGAGGCTGTGCGCATTTTTACCGGCGCCGTGGTTCCGGATGGTGCGAATAGCGTGATTATCCAGGAAAATGTTGCGCATGACGGCGAGGCATTGACGCTGACTGGAGATGCGCTGAACAAGATCGGGCAGAACGTAAGGCGTGCAGGTGCTGATTTTCATGAAGGCACACCGCTGATTTCAAGCGGGGCAACTCTGCACGCGCGGCACATTGCGCTGGCGGCTATGGCAGGGCATGGAAAATTGGCTGTTCGGCGGCGTTTGAACGTGGCCGTTTTGTCGACAGGCGATGAGCTGGTGCCGCCCGGCGAACCATGCGCCGAGGATCAGATACCGTCGTCGAACGACGTCATGCTGGCGGCAATGTTACGGGACTTACCCGCTGAAGTGACGAGCATTCCGGCTGTGGCGGACAATCTGGGCGCTCTTTCTGCACAATTTGCAGCGTTATCCGGCTTTGATATTATCGTAACCACCGGTGGGGCATCGGTTGGCGATCACGATTTGATTATTCCAGCGTTGCAGGCAGCGGGCGGCAAAATCGACTTCTGGAAAATCGCAATGCGGCCGGGAAAGCCGGTTATCGCGGGCACAATTGGCGAGGCTGTTGTGCTTGGTTTGCCGGGCAATCCGGTTTCGGCATATGTCACAGCTTTGCTTTTATTGTTGCCGCTGGTCCGACATTTGGGCGGATCAGGTCAAGCGTTTGCGCCGCGACTCACCGCCATTTTGGGGGCTGATTTGCCTGCCAATGGACCGCGGACCGATCATCTTCGGGCGTTTCTGGTCAATGGAGTCATCACACCCGTCGGCGCGAATGACAGTGCCATGCTGGCGGCGCTTTCTATATCCAACGCATTGATAATATGCGATATTGATAGTGGCGCGCTGACAAAAGGCAGCCAAGTTCGTTATTACGCCCTACCCGGCTGAGATGTTTGTAGTCGTCAAGACTTGACAACACCCCCATTTGTTTCCTAACTGTTCCATATCTGTTCAACAACATGGGACCACAATATGTTGACCGCCAAGCAGCATTCGCTCCTTCTTTTTATCCATGAGCGCCTTGAAGCCACCGGAATTTCCCCATCTTTTGAGGAAATGAAAGAAGCTCTGGATTTAAAAAGCAAATCGGGTGTCCATCGCCTGATCGGTGCATTGGAGGAACGCGGATTTCTGCGTCGTCTCGCCAATCGGGCGCGCGCATTGGAAGTGGTGAAGATGCCTGACGGCGGCAGCGCACGGTCGCTATCCAGAACCGAGGCAGTGAATAACAAAGTCGCTGTTTTGGCCGATCACCGCGCGGCAACGGCTCCGCAGCGCAGCCTGCCAGTCGCAGCAAATGACGTGATCGAGATTCCCTTGCACGGAAAGATTGCCGCAGGCGTGCCTATCGAAGCGCTTGAGGGGCAAACGTCACTGTCCGTTCCAATGGCGCTGCTTGGCGCGGGGGAGCATTATGCTCTCGAAGTATCCGGAGACTCGATGATCGAAGCGGGCATTTTTGACGGCGATTATGCGTTGATCCGCAAAACTCAAACCGCCCGTGATGGCGAGATCGTAGTGGCACTGGTTCGCGGCGAAGAAGCGACGCTTAAATATCTGCGTCATGAGGGCAAAATGGTTCGCCTTGATCCCGCCAATAGCAGCTATGAGCCGCAATATTATGATGCGCGCGAAGTTGAAGTTCAGGGCCGATTGGCCGGATTGCTTCGCCGTTATCACTGAGCCGGAGGCGCTGCCGTTGTCGCGGCGCTATCGGATTTGAATTCAGGTTGGGAGAGAGGGCGCTTTGGCGTCCTCTCCTTTTTGCCCAGCGTCGACCAAGGTTGATGCGCGGTTGTCCGTGCTACACTATCGACAAAGGCGGTATCGAAATAGACTGCCAAACCGCCATGCCGCTCTAAAAAATCACGATCCGCTTTGAACCAGCGCGGTTTGCAGCTCCACGGCAAGTATCGTTCGCTGATGACGATATCGGCGCGCTTACAAGCCGCAGCAAACTCCATCGCTGGCACCAAATATCCAGAGCGTGTTGCCATAATCGTCCAATCCCGGTCGCCACTTTTGATCGAAAAAGAACAGATATCGGCGCTGCACCTAGCCCCTGCCCATTCATCAATCGCCTTCGGTTCGGTTTTGATGGCGGCATTCTCGCTGAGCATCGATACCGCGTAATCGCCAGCCCCGGGCCTTAGTAAAACCAGCTCGCCTTTATCGTCGACAATCGCAACATGGCGGCCATCGCCCGTAACCAACAGGTCGGGG
>JBEBKE010000044.1:0-16709 GCA_040079555.1 Sphingorhabdus sp.
CTCCCGCAACCAACAATTTGTAGCATCCTAGATCGCTTGTCGCCTCGTTCATCTCGGACGGGGGCTTTTTTCGTTGGTAGCCCGCAAGTCTCCCGGTTATTGAACGTCGAATTTCGGCGATGCATACTACCAAAATTCGGAATTTTGGATCAGCATCTTCCTTCGGTGCCGAATTTTACGCATCAGCCGGTGTCTGTAACATCTTGGAATTGCGTAATAAGTTGCGCGCGTGGAAAAGCCGGGTTTTGACGGTATTTTCGGGGCAATGCGCGAATACCGAGATTTCGGCCACCGATAGTTCCTCGAAATAACATAGCCAGATTGCTTCGCGCTGCTCGACACTTAGGACTGTTAAGGCATCGCGCAAATGCTTTGCTGCGTCGGATTGTTCCGCCGCTTCATACGGATTGGGCCCGCCACTCTGTTCAACATGCTGCGCTTGTAATTCAACGGTCATCGGCACTTCGCGTTGTTTGCGACACCAGTCGACGGCTTTGTTGCGAACGATCCGCCGCATCCAGCCTTCGGCGCTGCCTTTGCCGCTGAATTGCCCAGCCTGTTCCCATATCGCCATAAAGGCTTCGTGGACGACGTCCTCGGCGGCTTCTTTGTCACCCGCCAATAAGCCGGTTGCATAGGGGATAAAGCGCGGTAGATATTGATTAAACATCGTGTCAAAAGCCATGCGGTCGCCGTGTGCGATGGCCCGCAGCATAGTTTCAGTTTGCATAGTCTGATGCCCCCAATTCAGCCCATAATATGCAGTCGGTTTCGTCCCTGAATGTTCGCACGTGCAGCCCAGCGGCTGCGGCAATCCGCGCGAATGCGTCTTCGTCATGACAATGCGGATTCCAGTTCAAACATGCGCTGCGCCAACCGGCACCCAGATGACGTGGTAACAACGCCGCAACAACGACGCTGCCATCTGTGTTCAGATTTGCTGCAGCGCTTTTCAGGATGTTGGAGAGCGCAGGCTCGACGGTCTGATCGAAAAGATCGGGCGCAAAGATCAGGTCGAAAGCGCCCGATATCTTTGACGCATTTTCGTAATCGTCAGTGACTACGCAGACCCTTTGCCCAAGCTGCAACGCACGCGTATATCTCGACGCAAAGCCCTCCCGCCGCTGGCGCAATGCGCGGGCGAAGGTTAGCTCGCTTGTTACTTCGAACAGGCGGCGACCGGTGGAGCTTATGTCCCCTGCCGCTATGGCCTCGCCGATCATGCCGATGCGTGCCGCTGTATCATTGGGCCGTGCCTTGGCATCGGCGACCGTCGGGTCTTCCAACAGCATTCGTGCCAGGCTGTGCCCGCTCAACTCGCGCTTTGCCTGCGCTAGGGAACCCGGACCGATATCAACGGTATCAAGCATGCCGACCAACAGATTGATCCCGTCGCTCACTTTACCGGCGGAGATTTCGGTCAGCACTTGATCGTAAAAACGGGTGTATAGCATCTTGGTCCCTTTGTTCTTCATACAGGACCAATAGGGGACCGCCGCCAAGGCAGCGGCAACGCCGCGTCAAAGGATCGTCAAAAAGCGCGTGAAAAATCCGAAACTTGGTTTAAGTGTGGAATTGACAGGGGATTACATGTCGTCAGGGGTCGTATCTTTTACATTGCAGTTGCGTGGGCCGTTTCGGCTGGACGACGCACAGGGTCGCCGCATCGATATTTCGAGCCGCAAGGGCCAAGCGCTGATCGCGATGCTGGCGACGGCCAATGGCGGGGAACGCACGCGTAGCTGGTTGCAAAATCAATTATGGGGGTCACGCGGACAGGATCAGGCGCAATCGAGCCTACGCAGTGAGCTATCCAGCCTGCGCGGGTTGTTGAAACACGATGGGCCGCCGCTTCTCAACGCTGACCACACACGTATCTGGATCAACCTTGATAGCATCGACGTGGATGTCCGCGGTCCGCATATCGTGACCACAGCTGAGTTTTTAGAGGGCCTCGACATTCCAGGGGAGGATGGGTTCGAGGATTGGCTGCGCGAACAACGCGCCAAGGCCGACGCGGCGATTGAAACTCTAGCGGCGACCAAAACGGTGCCGCCGGTGGAAACGCCTGAAATCTCAAAATCCTTCTCAGCACTTCCTGCGCTGGCGGTGCTGCGGTTCGCAAATCTGACTGGCGACCCTGAACAGGATTTTGTCGCAGAGGGCATCAGCGAAGATTTGATCGACCGGCTGTCGCGGTTGCGCTGGCTGCCGATTATCGCGCGCAGCTCCAGCTTTGCGGTGCGCGAGGCGGACCCCAAAATTGCCGGCGAGTTGCTGGGCGCACGCTATCTGCTAGAGGGCCGCTTGCGGAGCCAATCTGATGCAACTATGCTCTCGGCGTCACTTGTCGATTGCGAGACGGGCAGCACGTTGTGGTCGAACAAGCTTGCCCTTGATGCAACCGATGCTTTTGGCGAATTGCTGACCGGGCTGACGACTGCATTGGGTGCCAAAATCGACCAAGCGGAGCAAGCCCGCGCTTTGGTCAAACCGCAAAGCGACCTGAATGTCCGCGATATGATCTGGCGCGGGCGGTGGCATCTGAACCGGTTCACCGCCGAGGATTCCGCGAAAGCCAAAGCCTATATAGCTGAAGCATTAGAGCGCGAACCAAGCTCGCCTGAAGCAATCATCCAGATGACTTGGGCCAATTTATGGGACCTATGGGCGCAGCGTGGTTCGGATGACGAAATCCGCGTTGTCCGGCAAATGGCGCAAAAGGCGATCATCGCCGATTATGACGATGCACGCGGCCATATGCTGGCCGGGATTGCCGAGAAATGGTTGCGGCAGCCTTTGCGTGCCGAGGCTTTGTTGAAACGCGCCATTGAACTCAACCCCAGCCTAGCGATGGCGCATGCGCAATTGGGCGGCGGCTATTATCTGCGCGACGCGCCAGAAGAATCTATCGCCACGATGAAGAACGCCATTCGCCTAAGCCCGAATGACGCAGAGCTTTTCTATTTTCGCGGCGAACTGGCGATGGCCCATTTGATGGCAGGCGCGCTTGACGATGCGCTGGAGCAAGCCGAACTGTCGTTGATGTTGCGCGGTGCTTATTGGTTCTCGCACGTTGTAAAGATCAACGCCTTGGTCCGGAAAGGCCAACTGGCTTTGGCAAACACAGCTGTTGGCGAGCTAAAGGCCTCAATCCCCCGTTTCGGCTTGCATTATATCGACTGGATTCCGTTCATGGATCGCCATTGGAACAGGTTTTTGGTCGAGGGAATGAACCAAGCGATCGCTGAAAACGACTGACGCTAGGGTGTCAGCCCCCAATTACCGAAAGCCTGTGATGCCGAATGCCAAATATTTTGAAAGCGTAAGTCGGACACTGGCGGGGCAACGCAGCGCAACGAGTGCGGCATTGCCCCCATTTGATTTCGCGAAAATTGCAAAGCCCGGCAAGTTCTCTGCGGCAAAATCGGCCTTTTCGCAAAGTTTGTTGAAACCGATTTACGCCTTGTCGCGGCGCTATTTTCCAGTGTTCAAACTCGCGGGGTTTTACCACATCACACGCGACGCCGACGTCCGCCAAGTTCTGCTGCGGCCCGATGAATTCACCGTGCCGTTCGGCCCAGAGATGGAGGCGCTGGCGGGCGGCGCGACCTTTGTGCTTGGCCTTGATGGGCCAGAGCATGACCGGATGCACGCTTTGGTGCGGCACGCGTTGCGGCCCGAGGCGGACATGGGGCTGATCCGCGAGTTGAGCCAATCCTATGCGCAGGCGTTGCTGGATAATGCAAAGGGCCGGATCGATGTGATCGACGACCTACTGAAACGGGTCGCGGCGGAGATTTGTCTACGTTACTTTGGGCTATCAGTCGATGATCCGTCGCAATTTGCCGATTGGACGCTGGCGGTATCCGCGCGGTTGTTTGGTGATCCTTATGGTGATGAACGCGTGCGTGCGTTGTCGGACAACGGCGCAAAACGGCTGCGCTTTGTCGTCGATCATGCGATTGCGCGGGTGCGCCAAGCGCAAGCCAAGGGCGTGGTTGACGACCAATCGACTTTGGTCGGCAGGCTTGTGACGTTGCAAGCAACGCGTAAGAAAGAGGGCGGAGAGCCGGTTTCCGATGCCGATATCCGCGCCGTGCTGATTGGCCTTGCCGCCGGGTTTGTGCCGACCAATACTTTAGGTGCGGGCAAGATGTTTGAAGAGCTGCGCCGTCATCCTGCGGCATGGGAAATGGCGGTTGCGGCTGCGCAAAAGGGTGAGGCGGGCCGCGAGGATTTCAAGCGGATTTTGCTAGAGGCAGGACGGCTGAACCCCGCGCTTGCGCCGGGCCAATGGCGATATTGCGCAAAAGATACCGCGATTGATCTGGGCAAGGGTAAGCAGGCAATCATCCCTGCTGGTTCGACGTTGATGGTCTCCACTATGTCGGCGATGCGCGATGCGCGGGCGATGCCAAAGCCGACACAATTCCTGCCCGACCGCCGCGACGAACATGGCAATTGGATTGAACCGGACCTGATCTTTGGCACCGGCGTGCATTGGTGTCTGGGCAAATATTTGGCGATAGAACAGATTGCTGATGTGCTGACTTTGCTGTTGCAGCAGCCGGGACTGAAGCCTGCCAAGGGCAAAGCGGGCCGGATGCAGTCGGTGGGACCGTTCCCGCGCAAGCTGGTGATGACGTTCGATACGCCCAGTGCGCAGCAAACGATGTTTCTGGTGGTCGCGCCGGTGCATGCGGGGATTTCCAAAGCACAGATTGATGCGGATATATCGCGGCTCGGCAATCCGGCTGGCGCAGAAATGCGCGCCGCGTTGGATGCGACTGGGATTGTCCATTTTTCCTCGCTGGCAACGATAGAGTCTGAAAAGCGCGTCGACCTCGTCTGGGAATTGAGCGTTGATGGCGACCAAGCGGCTGCAATCAAAACGCTGTCGGAACACGCCGACGCATTATTGCGCCCGTTGTTTGCGCAATGCGGATTGGCGAACAACGCCAGTCTCGTCGATTTCCTCACCGGCCATGTCGTCAAATTGCACGGCAAGCCTTGGGGTGCAAACGGCCTCAATTATGTCGGGACAGGCGAATTTCCGGTGGCCTCAATTGAAAAACAAGCGCGCTTTGCGACCTTTGCTGAACGCGTCGTCGCCGATTATCTGGGAAGCGAAGGCACAAGCGGTAGCCATGCGATGTTGGCGCTAAATTATGTCCGGCGTATTCTGGGCCAAGATCGTATCCTGTTTTTGACCGCAACCCCCGGCCAACGCGCATTGATGCAAGAGGCCGCAGACGAGGGTTTTGATGCGTTCCGTTTACTGCCTGATAGCGCCGCGCTGAACCTTGCCGATTTCCGGCGCGTGACAAAAATGGGTTCGTTTGTCGCGTTCCTGCGTTCGCGCGAAGAGCTAGTATTTACGATTCCCGTGGTTGGGCTGCTAGCTTTGTTCAGCTGGCTGTTCGGCGTTTATGACCCTAGCCCGGGCTATGGCTGGCGCTTTTTAGGGACCGGCTTGCGTGCGATGTTGGCGACGGCTGTCATCCTAACCCTCGGCACTGCTGCGTTTTTCGTCGCCATCCGACGCGCAGAGAAAAACGACTGGATAGACACCGGCCAAGCACCCCTCGATCACATCGCAAAGATCGGTCAGATCGAGGACGCGCCGGGCTATGCACAAAACCATATCCTTGCGGTGGGTGAAATTAAGCCCGGCTTCCTGCGCGCCTTTGCGCATGCCTTTGCCCTATGGGCAATCCGCATCATCATCACGTTCAACTATCGCCCCGGCTTTGTCATCAACATGGGGACGATCCATTATGCGCGTTGGTGGCGCGTGCCGGGGACGAACAATACCGCGTTCTATTCCAATTTCGACGGCAGCTGGGAAAGCTATTTGGAGGATTTCATCACCCGCGCCCGTTGGGGGCAGACATCGGTGTGGAGCAACTGGAAAGGTTTTCCCGCGACGAAATATCTGATCTTTGAAGGCGCGGGGCAGGGTGAGAATTTCAAACGCTGGGTGCGCACAAAGCAACAGATTGTGCCGTTCTGGTATAGCCGCTTTCCGACGCTGACCACGGACCAGATCAGAGGAAACGCGCTGATTCATAGCGGTGTCGCCCGCGCGCGGACCAATAGCGAGGCGGAGGAATGGCTGCGCTGTTTCGGATCGATGCCGCGCGTCGATAATTTGATCGAGAGCGATGAGGTGCAAGCATTGGTCTTTTCCGGGCTGAAGCGGTTGCAGTTTTCTACCTGCCTTACGCTAAAATTGCCACCCGCCCCTGCGCTTGGCGAATGGCTCAGCTGGGTGCGCGGCGCGACGCAGGCTCTCGATATTGCGGGCGCGCCTGAAAACGGCGCATCGACCGGCGGGCTGATGGGCGGAGGCGTGATTGTGCCGGTCTATGGCCGCGACGGAACGGTTGAGGGCTATGCGCTCGCGCATTCGTTGACGCTGACCTTTGGCGATCGGCCGTTGGTCGGCGATGCGACGACCTATGATGAAACGCCTGATCCGGTTGATCTTTCCGACACAACCGACGAGCAGGTCTTCGGCAAAGCCGACGCTCAAAACGCAGCACGACGGGCCGTTTTTCTGGGTTGCTCCGCCGCTGGGATGGCCAGATTTGAAGCGCCCAATGCGGTCGGTGAAACTTTGCTGTCGGGATTCCCGCCAGCATTCCGCATGGGAATGGCAAAACGCGGGCGCAATCTGGGAGACATTGGTGCGGCGGATTCCAGCAACTGGCGCTGGGGCGATGATGCGGCGGAGGCGGTGCTGTTTGTTTATGCCGAAAGCCCCGCTGATCTTGGCTTTGCAACACAAGTTCACCGCGCGTTGATCGAAAATTACGGCGGCAGCATCATAAACCAACTTGATTGCTCCCCCGCCGATGCTAGCAAGCCCGAGTTCGAACATTTCGGCTACCGCGATGGCATAGCGCAGCCTGTCATTCGCGGCACCGGGCGGCAAACACGCGGCGTTCCGGACCGCGATCTTGTCGAACCCGGCGAGTTCATATTGGGATACAAAAACGGGCAGGGGCATTTCCCGATTAGCCCGTTGTTGCCCGCCGAGGCCGATCTTGGCCGGACATTGCCGGTGTCGTCGGCTACGGACCTCAGCCGCTTCCCCGATTTTGGCGATAAGGCGATCAGCGATGCCCCGCGCGATTTTGGGCGTAACGGCAGCTTCATTGTGGTGCGCGAACTGCAACAGGATGTTGACGGTTTCGACGAATTTGTAACGCGCAAAGCCGAAGAGATCATGGGCAATGTTGAGAGCGATAGCCAGATGGTCTATCGCGACATTTACAAAGTGATCGGCCAATACCCGGATAAGGATTGGATCAAAGCTAAGCTGATGGGGCGTTGGCCCAATGGCCGCCCGTTGATCGGCAATCCGGTAAACACGCCCTCGTCGTTGCCAGGCGATGCAGATGAAGCGGTCTGCCGCGCCGCAGAAATTGAAAATGATTTCACTTACGGCACCGATGATCCGCAAGGGCTGGCCTGCCCGTTTGGCTCACACATGCGGCGCACCAATCCGCGTGATAGCAAGCAGCCCGGCGATAAAAACGAACAGATTATCAGCAACCGCCATCGCTTGCTGCGCCGAGGCCGCACCTACACACGGCCAGCGTCGGATGGCGGCACCGAGAAAGGCCTGCTGTTCGTCAGCCTGTGCGCCGATCTTGAACGGCAGTTTGAATTTGTGCAGCAAGTGTGGTGCAATTCTGCCAATTTCCACGGGTTGTCGCACGAACCCGATCCGATATTTGGCGCAGATACGCCCGATCCGTTGACCTGCTGTCCAACGGAACGCAGCTTCAATATCCCGACACCCGCAGGGCCAATCAAGCTGACGGGTATGCAGAATTTTGTGACGGTGATGGCTGGCGGCTATTTCTTTATGCCCAGCCGCTCTGCACTGACATGGATGACCGAGGTGGCGTTGCAGCAAGATGTAAACACGTGACACAATATGAACTTTAACGAAACGCCCAACGACTTGCCAAAAGTGCGACAACAACCACCGCAGCTGAGCAAATATGGATATCCCCAATGCCCGAACACCCGGATTTAGATAATCTATCATTGCTGTTGCCATTTTATGCGAATGGCACGTTGGGCGCGGATGACACTGCAAAGGTGGATGCGGCGCTGGCAATATCGCCGGCGTTGCGTGACGAGCTGGCTGAAGTTGGCCGGTTGGCGCAGGGTGTCAAAACCGGAGGGCGTGATTTGGGACACGGTGATGATGCGCGGGTCGAGCGCGTTGCAGCGAATCTGTCGCAGAATGCTGCGCCTAGTCCTATTGCCGCACCTGAGAAGACGCTTTCGGGTATTCTCGCATTTTTGCATCCGCGAAGCTGGCATCCGGCGGTGGCGTTGTCGCTTGCAGTTGCGGCTGTCGCGCAGGCCGGAATGATCGCCAATCTGAATGGTGAAAATAATGAGCGTTCGTCAAAAATCGCGTCGCTGGAAAAGCGGCTGGGTGAGGTCGAGTTTCAGCTGGCGTCAGGGCCTGGTGGCGGAGTCGCGCAAAAGGCCAGCATCATGCTGCAACTGTCACCCGATGCGTCATGGTCTGCCATTGAAGCGTTGCTGGCAAAAGAAGGATTGGAAATTGTCGGTGGGCCAAGCGATGGCGCGCTGTTGCTTTCCAGCGATGCAAAGGACGCGGCATTGGATCTGCAACTCATAAGGCTAAAGTCCTCGGCATTGATCGCAGCGGCTGAAAAAGCAGTATGAAGTGGCTGATCGCTGGATTGGCTTTGGCGTTGCTCGCATCGGCCGGGTTCGCGCAGGCTATACCCGGCCAAGGACAGCGGCCGCCACCCGGCCGTACGAATACCGGCGGCACAGGTTTTGGCTTATCGATCAAGCTGGGTGGCAAGAAAAAGCCCAAAGTGCCAGACGCTCCACCGCTGGACATGCGCGATGCCGTGATCGACGAATATCTGCCCGATCAGGTTATTTTTGTGCTCGACGGGCTGGGGGAAAATGCAGAACCTATCGCGCGCAAAGCCAATCTCAGATTTATCGAGAGCACGTGGCTCGACGAATCCGATGTCACAATGGTGGTTGCGGTTTTGTCCCCCGGCGACATGGTTCCAGCGGCTATCGCACGACTAGAAAAGCAAAAGGGCGTCGCCTTTGCGCAACCTGATTATCAGTTTCAACTGCTTGGGAAAAGTCGCCCGAAACGCTTTGACCTGCACGTCATCCCCGAAAAGCAGCCGAAGGTTTCTGGCAGTATAGTGATGATTGATGCTGCCGTTGAAACCGCCCATGCCAATCTAGCCGGTGCCAGCGTCACACAGCAATTTTTTGGCACGGATAACAAGCCCGCAGTCCACGGCACCGCGATTGCCGCATTGCTGGTCGGGACTGGCGATTATCCGGGAACGGCGCAGGGGGCGACGTTGACCAGCCTTGCGGCCTTTGGCAGCAGCGCCACCGACACGCAGCTGTCGCGCACATCCTATCTGGCGAAGGCAATGAACGAGGCATCGCGCCTGCGCCCCGATGTCCTCAATCTGTCGTTCGGCGGACCGCAGGACCGGTTGCTCGGTATCACGCTGGACACCATTCGCAAAAACGGTGTGTGCGTGTCGGCGGCGGCGGGAAATGGCGCGGCAGCAGGCAAGGTTTTGTTTCCGGCGTCGCACCCTTCAAGCCTTGCGGTGACCGCAGTTGATGACAAGCTAAAGGGCTATGCTTATGCTTCGCAAGGTGACCGCATTGATGTTGCGGGCGTCGGCGTTGGCTTGAACGCCGCAGCGCCGGGTGGCCGCCGGTCGGTATCTGGAACCAGCTTTGCCACCGCAGTCATTTCTGGCGCGTTGCTGCGGATGCCCGCGTGCAATGGCGGGCGCAATCCAGCGGCGATGAAGGAACAAGTCGCTGCGCGTGCGCAGGATTTGGGGGTAAAAGGTCATGACGCGGTGTTCGGCAACGGATTGTTCCGGCTGAGCGCGCCTGCAAAAAAATAGTGTACATCGCGAAATCCTCCACTCTATTTGAACCTTTTTGCCGCTCCGTCCGACTAGGAAAGAGTTTAAAAGCAGCAGGAGGATTCTTTTATGAATAGCATGACCAACTTGGCGTTGGCCGCACCCGTTTTTAGCCGAATGCCCTAACCTCTTCCCCACTTCTGTGATAGCGACCATCATAGGAGCTCAAGCACCGGTTGCCCCTATGCGTCTGCTAGTGATGCAAACGGGGCAGCCGGTGCTTTTGCGTCGGAGCCAGCCCGACGCAGAAAAAAGTTTCAATCGCAATTGAACCTTATCGCCGCGTAGTACGACTAACCCTGTGCCAGCCATGCGCCGATTGCGCAAAGGCATGGAAACAGGGAGCGGATTATGACTCAGGATATAGCGGCAGACGCCGGTTTTTCGGGCTTAGGCTCGGGCGATGCGAAGTCGCCGATCAAGCGCTGGTCGATGCTGTTCCTGATGTTCCTGTTCGTTGCGGGGATCAGCTCGCTGGCGACCGCCTCTGGCCAGATTTTCAGCATATCAAAAAATATCTGCGCCGGTGTGCCATCATCCATGGACGATCCGCAAGATTGCGAACTGGCAACGCAGGTTTCGATGGGCACGCCCGTCTATTATGTCATTACGATCACAAGTCCTTGGGGGCAGGCGCAGCAACAGGTCGATTTGATTGACGATTATAAGCCGGAATTTTCTCCGACGCCAGGCGGTCTATTTTGCATCGATGGTGACACCGGCAATCCCGTTTCGCATATGCCGAGCGGCCAGCCCAACGGTGTTGCTTCGGTCACGCTTAACATGGGGCAAACAATCCATTGCTTTGTGCCGGGTACGTTTAACGCACCGGGTAATAGCGAAAACACCGTCACCGGCAAAAGTAACGACAAATATGATGCCGACGCGGATGTCGAAACCAATGTGCAGAGCACAACACCGCTTAATGCCGACCTTTCTATCTCCAAAACGGCGGATTCCAGCCAGCTGAACGTAACCGGCGGCTCCGGCACGCTGACCTATACGATCACGATCACCAATAACGGCTCCGCCGATGTTGATGTTGGAGATTATTTCAAGCTTTACGACAAATTGTCGCTGCTGCCCAATGGTGTGCCGTTCAACGTCGATTTTGTGAACGCCGGTTGCGCCGTCACGGTTGACCCCGCAAACATTAACGACCTGGAACAAACCGAGTGCCTCGACACAGTGGCAGGCCCGACTCTTTACGGGGCATCTCCGATATTGGTAGGATCAGCCGGACAGACCAATTTCTTCAACTGGGGCTTTGCCCCGGGTGCAGACGGCCATATCAATGCCGGTGACAGCATCGTTTTGACGATCACTGTAGAGATTTCGCAACTGGACGGGTTGGATTGCGTCGCCGCGTTGAACGCCGATGGATTGCGCAACACTGCGTTCTTTAACCTGACCAACTCAACCAATGGCACGGCCTATTCTGAAATCGGCAATCTCAACAATACCGACAGCGTCGATACCGCGATCACGACGGGGCAGACAAACGTTGTTGCCGGTTGTGGCAAAAGCCATTTGAGGCTGACGAAGAAGCGGATTTCGCCTGCTGACCCAGTCGCATGGGGTGCGACCGTTACGTACGAGATCACAATTGAAAACGCCTCGGTTCCAAATCAGCCGATCACGATCAATCAAAAGGATTTGCAGGATTGGGTGACGCAGGGAATCAACACACCCAGCTTTACAGCAACGCACCTTGGCACGACGTGCAGCACAGCCACAATTTCGGGTGGTTGCTCATCCTTTAATGCTAACTCCCCAACCGTCAACGACTACACCCCGCTGACATTTTCTTACTACGGCCATACGCAAAAGGCGTGGGACAGCGTCGATCCGATCACGCTGAATCATGGCGAAAACATCGTTTTGAAAACGCAATTCGTCTATGAAAAGCCCGATTGCTCGACTGTCCCCAATGCCAACATTCGGCCCATTTTTAACACGGCAAAGATTACCTATATGGCGACGCCCTATGGCGGAAAATTATTGCCGCCAAGCGTTACCTTTAACCAAGATGATACCGCCATGATCCAGATGGAAAAGGTCAAACCTTGCGATTTCACGGTGACAAAGAAGGTCAAAAATCCGGGCGGAGCCCAGCTGCAATTCGGGGTGCCGTTTGATTATTACGTAACCTATACCAACAATGGCCCTGATCGCGACATCGGCACAATCATGGACGCGGTGCGGATTGATATTCCCGGCTATGCGTCATCGCTGCCGTTCACCAGCAGCTTTACCTGTTCCAGCAGTACCGGTGTTGGCAATTTTAACAGCAGCGGCGGTTACAGCTCTGGCTTTGCGGTGAACACGACCACACCAGCGCAAGGCTCCCCCGCCGCCAATATCGGCAGCAACGTCAATTTCCCGCAAGGCTCGACGCTGGTTTGCCACATCACAATGACTGTCAAACGTCCGCCGTTTAACGATAGATTCTGCACCACAACGCCAGCCAAGTTTGAAAATCTGGCGTTGATGGATACGACTAATCCGTTCAACAACAACATTTTCTGGCCGCCGTCGTCGACCTATACCTCTGGTGCGTATAACAACCCGCCGGTGCAGAACGTCAACTGGGCCACCGCATCACTTGACCTGCCCAAATGCTGGGATGCGATTATCAACAAATCGGCCTCGGTTGCCGGCTTGCCACAAACTAATGCGCCATGGACTTATCCGGGCAACCCGAATGCGATCAATTACTCGATCACAACCACCAACACGTCGCAAGGCACTTGGGGCGATGCTACGAACCCCAATCCCGGCTGGGTCGTGACTGACGGCTTTGTCGATCCGTCGAACACCGGCATCCCCAGCGCCTATTATGACAACACCAATGTGCAGCAGGGGCATAGCTCTCCGCTCGCACCTGTCTGCAATCTTGCTGGCTGGTGTTGGCCCACAGCGCCGCACGATGGCATATCACAGATTGGCGTGAAAAATCTGACGCCCGGCGAAAATGGCGTTTGGAATATTCAATATACCGGCCCCATCAAAAACGGGGAAGACGTGATGAACTGCGCCGAGGTTTCGCTGCCCGCTGGAACCGCAACTGACGCGCAATTCTATTCAAACTTCGATCCGAACGAGACAAAGCGCGATTGCGTGAAAATCCCTGTCGTCGAAGTGACCAAAATTCCGGTCGTAAAAGTCATTGATGACCAAACTGGTGCTGGCATCAAAGACGCTGGGCCATTTGGTTTCAGCGCCAGCTGCTCGCCCTTTCCGTTGCAAACTGTCAGCAGCAATTTCAGCCTCAGCACCACTTCGCCGACTGGTACTAGCCCGATCCACAATATCTACCCAGTGCCGGTCAATTCAACGAGCTGCACGATCACGGAAACATCGACGCCAGCTGTTCCCAACGCAGCGATCAAAGCCTGCCTGGCTCAATTGGGCCGAGGCGCAACAGCCGTGTGGCAAACCGCAGGATCAACGACCACATTGACCGGTCCGCTTAGCCAGGACGTAGACACAGTAAAAATCGTCAACAGCCTTGTTTGTGTACCACCAAAGCCGGTCAAGTTGACGATCATCAAACGGGTCGAAAACCCGACTTTGCCCAATGGACAGCTCATTCCGCCATTGGCGTTCCCGATTGCTGTTAACTGTACGCCGACAGCTGCAACGCCCAACACACTTACCCTGACACCGGGCGGTCCACAGGCCCAAGACACTGTATTGGTACAGCCTGGTTCAGTCTGCACAGTCAGCGAACCCAATCCACCGATCCCGCCATTGGTCTATGAATATTGCCGCAGCCAAGGGATGAAAGCGCAATGGGTGACAAACTACTCGCCCACCAATCCGGTCACTGTCGGCGCCGCTGGAGCGACCGTTGTTGTGAATAACAAATGGGAATGCGTCGGTGACAAAGAAAGCGCGGTGATAAAGGTTACCAAAATCCTGAAAACGCCGATGGACCTTCCAAGGGATATTTTAAACTCGTTGACCTTTACGATCAATGCCAATTGCACCCCGGCGGCGACACCCAGCAGCATCAACATCACTGCGGGCCAGACGGCGGTATTCAACGTGCAACTGGGCGCTATCTGCACCTTCACAGAAACGTTGCCGCCAATGCCGGACGAGTTTTACAAATATTGCGAGCGACGCGGCATGGTGCCCGAATGGAACACGCCCGTGTTCGCGCCGGGTGCAAGTGTGACGATCAAAAAGAAAGTGCAGTCGCTTGAGGTTATCAACACCTTCAAATGCGTTAAAAAGGTTCGCGATCCTTATGGCACAGTGAACCTGATTAAGCGGGTCGATACGACCGGCATGCCAGCGCCCGTCAATCTGCCGCCGCAGAACTACACGATCAATATCGCGTGTACGCCCGGCCCAGTATTGCCGAGCAGCGTCACTTTGTCGGCGGGTACAACGCCGGGAGCTGGATCCTTTTCGGCTCCAATCGGTGCAGTATGCACCATGACCGAACCAGCACCGCCGATGCCTGCCGCAATCACAGCCTATTGCCAAAGCATCGGCGCAACAGGTGCGGTGTGGGACTTGCCAGCGATCCCTCCGCTAACGATCAGCGGACCCAGCCAGACAATCGCCATCGTCAACAAATGGCACTGTACGCCCGTGCTTAATCCCCTAGGTAGCTTGGAGGTGATCAAAGAAGTCACCAATACGGTGCCCGGAATGCTTATTCCTCCGCAGACCTATCCGATAACTGTCAGTTGCGCCCCCGCGACAGGCGGCCCCGCGACTGTCACACAGCTTCCGCTATCGGGCTGGCCGGGGGCAAGCGGGATGGTCAACAATATTCCCGTTGGCTCGACTTGCACGGTAACCGAGCAAACACCCTCGACGCCCGCGATCTTGGCCAATATGTGCGCCAATCAGGGGAAGACATTCCAATGGGACCCGCCTGTTTATGTCCCCGCCAGCGGCTCAACAACGATTGCCGCCGGGGTCAATGTCGTCCGTGTTAAAAACACCTGGTCGTGCGTTGGTGGTACTGGCACGCTGTCAGTTGTCAAAACGGTCAACACGCCACAGGGGGCTATGCAGTTCCCGCAGAAAAGCTGGCTTATCAACACCAATTGTACGCCAGCAGGGTCGGCCTCCAGCGTCACGGTAACGACGGGCGCCACAGGAAACGCTTCGGTATCATCGCTGCCTGGTTCGATCACAGCGCCGATTGGTGCGGATTGCACTGTTTCGGAAACGCAACCCGGGCCTGCGATGTTGCCTAGCTGGGCGGCAAGCCATTGCGCCATTCCAGCCAATGGTGGGGGGACCCCTTCATGGGATGTGCCAACTTATACGATAGGCGGGCAGACAACGACGACGCCGCCTGTCGTCGATATCACCGCTGGCAACCAGACGGTGACGGTTACGAACGCGTGGAGTTGTAAGTCCAGCAACGGCCAAATCAATCTGACCAAAGTGGTCCAAGGGCCAACGGCGCAACTACCGAGCATGACCTTTACGATCAACGCAGCGTGTACGCCTGCTGCAAGCGTATCGAGTGTCGCGATCACTACGAGTTATCCGCATAGCGGCACAGCTGGTGGCTCGATAATTGCTCCTGTCGGTGCCAATTGCACCTTGTCCGAAGTGCAGCCATTGCCTGTGAATGCTGCAATGGCCGCGTTCTGTCCGGCAAATACCACGGCCACTTGGCAAACCTGGCCTCCAGTAAATGTCACCATCACCGCGGCTCCGCAGAATCTGACAGTCACTAACATTTGGTCGTGCGTGCCCAACGCCCCAGCGGGTAATCAGCTTGAAATCCTTAAAACTGTCCAAGGCCCGCCCTACACAGTCGCGGTGCCGCCCGCATTCTCGGCTGACTATGTTATAGAATCCAACTGTTCGACCGCCTCTACACCGACTTCGGCCAGTTTGACGGCTGTTTCGAATGGCGGCGGCGACAGCGACATGTTTACAGTTCAGTCTGGGGCAAATTGTAACCTGACCGAACCAGCGATGCCGGCGTTCCCGACAACGGCCTATACCTATTGCACCACTTGGGGTGGCAATGGTGTCCCAGTGTGGGAAGCGCCAACCTTTACACCGTCGCCCAGTGTCACAATCGGTTCGTCTGGTGTTCAGACCGTGAATGTTCTGAACAAATGGAAGTGCGTCATGAACCATCCTTGGATGTTGAATGTGATCAAAACGGTGCAGGGCCCGGCGGGTGCGCCCACTCTTCCGGTGATGCCATTTGTCATCTCCCGGAACTGCACAGGTGTTGCGGCAAATGGTGGTACGCCAACGGGCTCGGTTACCATTAATACCGCAACGACAAGCACAGCTGTGGGCTTGGGTGGCTTAATCACTGTCGGCGCGCATTGCACGCTAAGTGAAGTCCAGCCGCCATTGCCGCAATCGGCGCAAACCTATTGCGACACAGCATCGCCGGGTTCGATGGCCAAATGGAACGATCCGGTATACTCACTGCCAATGCCAATCGCTGGCGACTTCCCGGCCAACAACAAGACGGTGACCGTAACCAACAGCTGGTATTGCCTATCGAGCGCGAAGGTCGCACCAAAGAAAAAGAAGAAGCCAAAGTTCAAAATCAACATTGGCATCGGGATCGGTGGCGGCGGCGGTGGTGGCGGGGATAAGCCCAAGCCTCCGCGGGATCCACAGCCAAGGCCATGATTTGCGGCAAAGCGAATTAGCGACAAGGGGAGGGAGCAATCCTTCCCCTTAGGCCCTGACCCTTAGCGTTTTAGTTCAACAGCG
>JBEBKE010000045.1:0-16636 GCA_040079555.1 Sphingorhabdus sp.
GCGGGGCTGACCGACAAGGTGCTGGCCAAGACCATCGTCTAACCGCGTCCGGTTTAGAATTACGATAAACCCGTCCGGCCAAACCGGGCGGGTTTTTTGGTGCCCGAAGGTTCAAAACTGACGAAACTGACACCAACGCAAGGCTATCGTCACGATAGTCTGCGGAGTGTGAAAGCCGCCGCGGTCAGGCCGTAAGTTGACAAGGTTTACGCAAGGGCAGGGGAGTAAGTGTCCATTTTGTCAATTTAAGCGGAGCCAAATGGCGCAGCTGGCAGGCCCTGTTAGCGCATAGGGCGGTCGGCGATGCGTGCCCGCCATAAAGCTCTGCGCGAAGGAAGGTGTGCCGCGTCACTCGCAAAGAAAATCCTACATTGCAAGGGGCGGGTTGGTGGAGGATTAAAGAATGCGCTGCTGCACTATCGCCTGTGCAAAATGCCGCTGTCGTCTGTGCCATAAATTGTTAGGATCATGCGATGACGCGTTCCACCCTCTCCGCCTCGTGCCATTGCGGCGCTGTGCATGTGCAGATCGCGCGCGCGCCGGACTATCTCAACGAATGCAATTGCAGCCTGTGTGATTCACACGGCGTGTGGTGGGGCTATTTCGATCCGCCCGATGTGACGGTGACGGGCGAGACGAAGGTTTATCAACGAACAGACCGCGACGACCCCGCGGTGAGCCTGCATTTCTGCGGAACCTGCGGCTGTACCACCCACTGGACCCTGCTTCCCGCCTTTTTGGCAAAAGTGGGCGAAGTGAAATGCGGCGTGAATATGCGACTTTTCGCGCGGGAGTTGCTGGCGGGGGTCGAGCTGCGTTTTCCCGATGGCCGGGGCTGGGATGGTATCGGGCAGTGGGGGTTTGTTAGGGAGGCGGAGGTTCTGTAGGGTTTTGGGTTCGCGCAGAGAGCGCTGAGCGCGCGGAGGCAGCAAAACGGGGACTGGTATTCCGTGTCCCCGACTTTGCTGGTGGAGAGAGAGCGAGGGGTGCCGCCGTGATTTGGCTAGTTCACTGGCTAGTTGGTATTGTGACTCCGGAATTCCGGTGTCCCCGGAATTCCGTAAAGTAAACTGTCACCGTAATTCGCAGGCGTGCTGCGCGATGCGGCCAAGGCGACGACGGGTGGGGCGGTGGCGGTTTGAGGGGGTAAAAGCATCGTCAGTGTAATTCTCGCAGTCCAAATCAATTGCATCCTAGGCCAATTTACCTAAGAGAGCGTTCAACGTGCTTGAAGAACTAAAAATATCCCGTTTTAAAACGGTCCGCGAAGCCCACCTTAAGTTGGGTAGGGTGAACTTGTTCATCGGCGGGAATGGTGCCGGAAAGTCAAATATATTAGAGGCAATTGGCCTCGCTGCAGCCTGTCTCGACCGTGGATTGGGCGACTCTGATATTGGAGCGAAGGGTCTTCGAATTACGCCTCCAACGTTGATGAAATCATCCTTTAAGAACGAAGAGCTGCCAAAGACGCTAGAACTGGAAGCGAAGTTTGCTGGCGAAGTTTCCTATAAGGCAGTGCTGCAAAGCAGCGGAAACGACCCATTGCTAAGGTTCTTTTCAGAGTCATCTAAATGTGATGGACGCACAGTATTCGGACGAAGTGGTGCAGGTGCAAGAGCGGTCGGTCTTAAACATCCAGATCGCCTCGATCGCAATAGGGGCATTTGGGACCAAATTAAAACAACATACGACATTCCGAACAAAGTGTCGGATGCCTTCACGGAATTTGCCAGATTTGCTATCTACAGCCCGCAAACTGATTTCCTCAGAGGGCGGCAGAGTGGTCGGGTTGACGCCCCCCCGATCGGCTTGCATGGTGAAGGCTTGGCAGAAGCGGTCTCTACATTTTTGACTGCTTGGAGATTCTATAGAAACCCGGTCAATCAGCAAGATGAAATTGGAAAATTGCACTGGGACATCATAAACAGCTGCACAGAGCTTGTTTGGCTTCCCGGTTGGGCTTCGAGATTTGGAACTCATCGAGGTGCTACCGCGTTGACCTCAAGAGACATTGCGGATCGCAGCGCAGAATTTGTATATTTTGTTGACAAATATATGCATACAACCCGTAATAGGTTGTCAGTTTACGACAGTAGCGAAGGCACGCTTTTTCTATTGTTTGCTGCAATAGTCTTGTCACATCCGCAAGCGCCGAGAATTTTTGCACTTGATAATGTTGATAGCGGATTAAATCCAAAATTAACCCGTGCATTAGTTGAACAGATAATAAAAATTACAGATCAAACGGCAAATAATGAAACAAGTTTCGGTGTTCGTCAAGTATTTTTAACTAGTCATAATCCAACTGCTCTCGATGCGTTTGACATATTCGATAACAACCAACGTGTTTTTGTTGTAAGTAGAAATATGAAGGGTCGCACGACTGCTGAACGCCTTCTCCCTCCTGAAGGCAAATCAAAAGAAGAATGGCAACTCGCCATGAATGGGCGCAATCTCTCGCAGGTCTGGCTTGACGGCGAGATTCCAGGCGCAATGGGCCTGTGATGCGGATTGGGGTGATTTGTGAAGGTCCATCTGACTATCACGCAATCGAGTCTTTTTTCGGTCACTCCTTAGGCGAAGCTGGCGTGCGAACCGAATTCAAAGCTCTGCAACCACAAATGGATCGAACCCAACCAGAAGCTGGTTGGGGCAACGTATTACTGTGGCTGAAAAAGAATCCTCCAGCTACCCGCATTCAAAGCTATTTCGGTGGCGGACTATTCGGAGGCAGCCTTGCAACCGAGCCATTCGATTGTCTTCTTATCCAGATCGACAGCGATATCTTGGGCGACGCTGCCTTCGCAAAATTTGTTTCAGATAACTATGGGATTATTTTGAATAATCCTCAGACTCCCGATCAGCGCGCGAGCGCAATCCGCTGCATCCTCCAAAATGCTAGTCAATTTCAAGATATGACGTCGGCTGACGTTGCCAGACATTTGCTCGCGCCTGCGGTCGAGTCGACGGAAGCGTGGTGTGTTGCAGCATTCACCGTTCCAACTATAAACTTTGAAAGCCTTGCCGGTCAGGCCTTGGTCGATGCATTCATGACTGTCATCGAAAAAAGCGAGGGTCGTCAACCGCAAGCCGGGTACGCCAAAATCGATAAGTCGCCTAAGCGACGCGAGAAATTCTGCAAGCAGCATTCCAATGGCAGCGCCCGTATCGTAGCTGGCTGCGCTCAGTTCGGAGCAGTGCACAATCAGTTGGTAAGTCTGGCTCAAAGCTGTTGATTTCGGCGAAATGTGCAACAACACGGGAGAATTCCGGGCAACGAGAATTCCGGGGACACAATACTAAATTCTAAATCCCCGTCGCCTTCCGCAACGCCGCATTAATCCCCAACTGCCTCCTTTGCCGGTGGCGGGGACTCCACAATCCGTCGCCCCGCACCCTTTAACAGGCTCAGGACAGGCTTTATGCGAGGTGGGTTACGCCGAGTGGTATAGATAAGAAATTTCACGCGAAGATCGCGAAGGGGCGAAGGAACGCGAAGAGATGGTGTCGGCCCGAATGGCCTTTGAAATTGATCCATAGGTGTAAATTTGGACGTCGAGATTTTGAAGGCGCTGCGCGCGCGGATTGCGCAACCCCTTCGCGGTCTTATTTTATCTTTGCGTCTTTGCGTGAAACCAATTGCACTCGGTTTCGGGGTGGCGGGCGTTTGATGTTGTGCGCGACCGATGGGACGGAACCCCTCTCCAACTGCGGCTAAGCGCACGCGCTAAGCCTTCGTATCCTCTCCCCTTAAGGGGAGAGGATTTAGTGGGCCTTCGCCAACATCGGCGCTAAATAGTGCCCCGTATAGCTCCGCGGCTCCTTCGCCACCTGTTCCGGCGTGCCTTCCGCCACAATCTCGCCGCCTTTAACGCCGCCCTCTGGCCCCAGATCGATCACCCAGTCCGCTGTCTTAATCACATCCAGATTATGCTCGATCACCACCACGCTGTTGCCCTGTTCGACAAGGCGGTGGAGCACCTCCAGCAGTTTGCGGACATCCTCAAAATGCAGGCCGGTGGTGGGCTCGTCGAGGATATAGAGCGTTTGCCCGGTGGAGCGGCGCGATAGTTCTTTGGCGAGCTTTACGCGTTGCGCTTCGCCGCCGGACAGGGTCGTGGCTTGCTGCCCGACCTTGATATAGCCCAGCCCAACCTCGACCAGCATCGCCATTTTGTCGCGGATCGGGGGGACGGCTTTGAACACCTCCACCGCATCCTCGATGGTCATGTCGAGCACATCGGCGATCGAAAGGCCCTTCCACTTCACCTCCAATGTTTCGCGGTTATAGCGTTTGCCGCTGCATTCCTCACACGTCACATAGACGTCGGGCAGGAAGTGCATTTCGATCTTGATCAGGCCGTCGCCACTGCATGTTTCGCAGCGCCCGCCCTTTACGTTGAACGAGAACCTGCCGGGTTTATATCCGCGTGCGGCGGATTCGGGCAGGCCGGCGAACCAATCGCGGATGTTGGTGAACGCGCCGGTATAGGTCGCGGGGTTACTACGCGGGGTGCGGCCGATGGGCGATTGGTCGATGTCGATCACCTTGTCGCAATGTTCCAGCCCCGTGACCTTGTCATGCGCGCCCGCGATGACGCGTGCACCGTTTAGGGAACGTGCGGCGGCGGCGTAGAGCGTGTCGATGGTGAAGCTGGACTTGCCGCTGCCCGATACGCCGGTGATGCAACAAAAGGTGCCCAGCGGAATCGACGCGGTGACATTTTTCAGATTGTTCGCGCGCGCGCCGTGGACGGTCAGTTTCTTCTTATTGCCTTTGCGCCGGGTCTTGGGAACCGCGATTTCGCGCGTGCCGTTCAGATAATCAGCGGTCAGCGATTTGGCTTTCAGGATGACGTCGAGCGGCCCTTCGGCCATCACTTCGCCGCCATGCACGCCTGCGCCGGGGCCAAGATCGACCACCCAGTCGGCGGTGCGGATCGCGTCTTCGTCATGTTCGACCACGATCACGGTGTTGCCCAGATCGCGCAAGCGGCGCAGCGTGGCGAGCAGACGGTCGTTGTCCTTTTGGTGTAAGCCGATGCTGGGTTCGTCGAGCACATAGAGCACGCCGGACAGGCCGCTGCCGATTTGCGACGCGAGGCGGATGCGCTGGCTCTCGCCGCCGGACAATGTGCCGCTGGTCCGGTCTAGGTTGAGATAATCCAGCCCGACATTGTTGAGGAAGCCGAGCCGTTCGTTGATTTCTTTCAATATCGCTTTGGCGATTTGCGATTGGGTGGAGGTGAGCTGTTCATCAACGCTGCTGAACCAGGCCAGCGCATCGGCGACGCTCATCCGTGTCGGGCCAGCGATGTCTGCTCCTGCGATTTTAACGCTCAGCGCCTCTGGCTTCAGCCGCGCGCCGTGGCAGGTTTCGCAGGGTTGCGAGGTTTGATATTTGTTCAATTCCTCCCGCATCCACGCGCTGTCGGTTTGCAACAAGCGGCGGTTGAGGTTGCCGACCACACCCTCAAACGCCTTGCGCACCGTATATTCCTTGCGCCCGTCTTTGAAGGTTAGCTCAACGGGCATGCCGCCGGTGCCGTGCAGGATGATCAGTTTTTGATCAGGCAGCAGCTCTTGCCAAGGCGTATCGAGGTTAAAGTCATAGGCTTTGGCCAGGCTTGTCAGCACCTGCATGTAATAGGGGCTGGGCGGGTTCGATTTCGCCCACGGCACGACCGCGCCTTTTTTCAGCGTCAACGCTTCATTGGGGACCACCAGCTGCGGATCGAACTCCAGCCTCTCACCCAGACCGTCGCAATCGGGGCACGCGCCTTGCGGAGCGTTAAACGAAAACAGCCGCGGCGCGATTTCGGCGATGGTGAAGCCGCTGACGGGGCAAGCGAACTTTTCGCTAAATACGATGCGGTTGGGGGCAAGGCCGGTGCCTTTCATTCCACTAGCCCTCTCCCCTTCAGGGGAGAGGGTTGGGAGAGGGGGCTGTGCTTGAAACTCGGCCCTAACCTCGCGTACAGTCGACTCCCCCTCTCCTAACCTCTCCCCTGAAGGGGAGAGGGACTTAGCCATCGCCTCTGCCACTGTCCCATCCGCCAAATCGACAAAGGCCAAGCCGTCCGCCAGCTTCAACGCTTGCTCAAAACTCTCGGCCAGACGCTGCTGGATATCGCCCTTCACCACGATGCGATCGACGACGACCTCAATGTCATGCTTGTATTTCTTATCCAGCACCGGCGCTTCATCAATCGCGTAAAATTCGCCGTCGATGCGCACGCGGGTGAAGCCGTCTTTTTGCCACTGCAACAGCTCTTTACGATACTCGCCTTTGCGCCCCTGCACCACCGGCGCGAGCAGAAAGGCACGCGTCCCCTCGGGCAGTGCCATGACGCGATCCACCATCTGCGTCACGGTTTGTGCGGTAATCGGCAGGCCGGTTGCGGGAGAATAGGGCACGCCAACGCGCGCCCATAACAGCCGCATATAATCATAGATTTCGGTGACCGTCGCCACGGTGGAGCGCGGATTGCGGCTGGTCGTTTTCTGCTCGATGCTGATCGCGGGGCTTAATCCCTCAATATGCTCCACATCGGGTTTCTGCATCATCTCAAGGAACTGCCGCGCATAGGCAGACAGCGATTCCACATAGCGCCTTTGCCCCTCAGCATAGATCGTGTCGAACGCCAGCGACGATTTGCCGCTGCCCGACAGGCCGGTGATCACGATCAACTGATCGCGCGGCAGATCGATATCGATGCCTTTGAGGTTATGCTCACGCGCACCGCGCACTTTAATGTGGGTCAGGGACATGGGGAGGCTTGTTCCATATTTGTTCAGCGCGCGCAAGGGTGCGCTTTGTCGGGTGCAAGCTGTGGCCCGAGGGGGCGCGGATTTCAAGCGAGGGTTTTTGCGGGGGGCGTGATCGGGGTCACGGACACGAAGTGATGAAACTGACATTCATAGGCATGAAATGAAGGAGGTGCGCGAAATGCCAAATATCACATTTACGATTGGTGGGGAGCCTGTTTGGAAAGGGGCGGTCATTGAAGATGGCCACAATATGATTGAGACATTTGACATTCCGGGCGCCTCATTCACTCACGGTGTTCCAAGTGACTCACTGGCATGGTTTACTCTTTACGCAAAGGGCCCTGAAGGGAAGGAAGTTACGGTCGAGATAAAAAGAGGCGAGTTTTCTCTGGTACGTAAACGGACATACCTTTTTGGAAGCGATTTGACAGTTGCAAAGTCAATTCAGTTCGATCCCGATAAACCAGAGCCAACAAATTCAGGAGCGGCAACATGAGACGCTCACTTTTTTTCGTAAAAGCTGCAATGGCGCTCGGTACTTTTACCAGTCCTGCGCTTGCAGAATCGAGTTCAACTGGCACGGATGCCATCAAAGCGACTGCACAATCGGGAACAACTGGCGGAACGACTTCTTCGTCGACTTTTGGAACCCTCGCTCAAGCCTTCCAGATTGAAAGTACCGGTGAAGATACAACAGCAACAGTAGCGCTAAGTTTTAATCTATCAGAGCCAGGACAGTCGCGATCCCTCGATACTGCACCGACAAAGTTGATTTTCGGGACGACTGCAGTTCAAATTTCAGCAACTGCACCTTTGGGTAAAAATGGCAAGCCGTCGCTTTTCGATTTCGACAAGCTAGGAGATGATACCAGTCTCAAATTCGGTCTTTCACACTACTGGGGCGCAGTAAACTACATTCCGGCTAGTGACGCTAATGGCATACCTGCACGGACCTCACGATTGACTCGAGTTTGTATCGCAGCGGAGTCGGAACGCGCGATTGCCAATGCATCACAACAAGAACGCGCAAAAATGCGGAAAGACGGAGACAATTTTCGTGAAGACCTAAACCAAAAATTGGCGGCCTCAGCAACCCTTTCTCCGCAAGCGGCTCTCGAAACAATCGCTGACCAGATACCTCCCACTGAAACATCACCATTTGCAAAAACATTAGTCCTGAAATGCATTGAAGGTATTGGTGGCGCACTAGATGGAACCAAAAAGTCGTTGGTTACTGAATACGGTACCGTTGCCGATAAAGCTAATGTGGATGATTGGAATGCTAGTGGGTTATGGTTTATTGGTGGGAATGGTAAGGTCGCTCGCGCTAACTATGAATTCATAGATCAAATTGTGTTCAACAAGAGAGATTTTAGTCGAACTAATTATAAAATTGAAGCGTTTGGTGGACATATCAGTCGAAATGGAAAGTCGTCATGGCAAGGTTCACTGTCATACGTTCGAAGCTATAAACCACAAGATGATATTAACCTGTGCCAGCCCAATGGCGTTGGAGCACAGATATTGTGCCTTACGGGGGCGGCTGGTGCGCCCGCGCAAAAAAATCGGTACACTGCGGCCATTGAGTATCGACATCTCTTTACATTGCAGACTCTTGGTGGATCTTCACTCGCAATAGCACCACGCATTAGCTATGAAGCAAAAAGCAAAGGGGCATTGTTCGATCTTCCAATCTATTTCGCACCCGATAAGTCAAAAGGACTCAATGGAGGATTTCGGGTTGGTTATGATACTGCTGAAGATGACTTAGCATTTGGGTTGTTTGTAGGTCTACCTTTTAGTCTGTTTTACTGAAAAAACTGCAGAGTAATAAAATTCGACGAAGAGATCACCGTTCCTAAATTATAGCTGACACTCCTCTTCCAATCCCCCTAAGGTTCGCGCTAACCTAACGTCATGCGACGCAGAACCAGATTCGGGATAACCCTTGCCGCCTTTGGTGCGGCGATGTTCGTTTTGGCATTTCCCGCCAGCGCTCAGCCCGACATCGTCTTTGTGCCGGGCGATGGCTCTGGGCAGGCCACTGATCCTCGTACCGCGCCTCGGCCCATGATGGTGTCGTATCCATTGTTATCCTGCGCCAATTTGACTTCGGCGCGTGAGCGGTTGGCGGCGCAATATGGGAACCACTCCGGTTCCGTTACTGCGCCAGCGTTGGCGGAGAGTCCGACCGCTATCTCAACCGGTCCCGACCGGCTCGACAAAACCCTGCTCGATACCGCGCTTGATAGCTACGACAGCCACATCTGTGCGAAATACCAAGCCGGTGGCTTTGGCCCGTCGGTGATCGTCATCGTCGATTATGCTAAGTCCTCAAGCGAGCCGCGGCTTTATGCGGTGAATCTGCTAAGCGGTCAGGGGCTGGATACGCCGGTGGCAGTGGCGCATGGTATTGGGTCGGATCGGAATGATGATGGCACCGCTGAAAGCTTTAGCAACGTCTATAACAGCCTTGCGTCTTCGCTGGGTGCGGCACGCGGGGGCGAGTTGTATACTGGCATTAACGGCCTTTCGCTGCGGCTCGATGGGCTGGATGCCAGCAACAGCGGGATGCGGGTGCGCGATATCGTTGCGCACAGCTATCCGCCTGAACGACGGCGGTATTTTAACGCGAGCCTCGTGCAGGTGCGCGGTGGAAAGCCGGGGTTGAGCGAGGGCTGTTTCGTGGTAGCGCCGCATTTGCGCGATTGGTTGTTCAGTATCTTGCGCGACGGTGGGTTCTTGTTTGCGGGTCTTGGCGGTGATCGGGCGAAGGAAATGCCGGTTAATGCACCCCGAACCGATGCGATTATGGGCGATGTTGTGTTTGTGCCGGGGACTGGGGGGTAGGGTGCATACAAAAATGGGTCGGGGACTGTCCCTTTTGGGACTGTCCCTAAGCGCGACGGACGACGTGCCACAAGATTAGGGACAGTCGCCAAGGGGACAGTCCCAGTGCAAACAGAGCTACAGCTTGAAAACTACCCCAACAACCTTTGCGCCATCGCGCGCACTTCTTCGGCCATATCGGGGCGTGCCAAAGCCACCGCCAGATTGGCCTCCAAATAGCCGATTTTTGACCCGCAATCATAACGCGCGCCATCAAAGGTTACGGCGTGGAAAGGCTGGCTGCCGATCATTTGCGCCATCGCATCGGTCAGCTGGATTTCACCGCCTGCGCCTTTTTCTTGCGCGGCAAGGACGTGCATGACTTCGGGTTGCAATATGTAGCGGCCGGAAATGATCAAGTTCGATGGCGCAGCCTCGACCGTCGGCTTTTCCACCAGTCCGCGCACTTCGGTCAACTTGCCTTGCGCAGCGCCGGGGGCGATCACGCCATAGCTGGAAACTTGGTCGCGCGGCACTTCAAGAACGCTCAACAAATTGCCACCGACGCGGTTATATTCGGCGACCATTTGCGCCATGCAGCCGGGGCTGCCGTGCATGAATTCGTCGGGCAGGAAAATTGCAAAGGGTTCGTCGCCCACAATATCGCGCGCGCACCATATGGCGTGGCCTAGACCCATGGGTTCTTGCTGTCGCACATAGGCGCAGTTGCCGGGGCCAAGGCGCGTTGGTTCCAACACGGATATGTCTTTACCGCGATCCAGCATCGTGCGTTCCAGCTCGAACGCGATGTCGAAATGGTCCTCAATCGCGCTTTTGCCGCGACCGGTGACAAAGATCATCTGTTCGATGCCCGCCTCGCGCGCCTCGTCGACCGCATATTGGATCAACGGGCTGTCGACGACCGGCAACATCTCTTTGGGGATCGCTTTGGTTGCGGGAAGAAATCGTGTGCCAAGCCCGGCAACGGGGAAAACAGCTTTGCGGATGGGTTTATGTGCCATATTCTGTCTCATAATGGAACATAGTTAATTGTCCATAACAGCGTTAAAAGTAGGGACTGTCCCTACTTTTGCGACGAAAGCCGTGCGGCAAAACCTTTTTTCAGTTTCGCTAGCTTTGGCGGGATAACCGCTAAGCAATAAGGATTGCGCTGCCCTTCGCCCGCCCAATATTCCTGATGATAATCCTCAGCCGGATACCAGGTCGCTGGGCCCTCAATCGTCGTCACAATCGGTGCGGGCCAATCTGGCTGGGCGCGGGTGATGCCTTCCGCTGCCTCGGCGCGTTGATCGTCGTTCAAGGGGAAGATTGCGGAACGATACTGCGTGCCGACATCGCCGCCTTGACGGTTTAACTGCGTCGGATCATGCGTGGCAAAAAATATGTCGAGCAGATCGGCATAGCTGACAACGCTTTCGTCAAAGGCGATGCGGATCGCCTCGGCATGGCCGGTGTCACCTCCGCACACTTGTTTGTAATTCGGATCGGCGACGTGCCCGCCGAGATAACCGCTTTCGACGCCCGATACGCCTTGCAACTGGCCAAAGACCGCCTCGGTGCACCAGAAACATCCACCTGCAAAAATTGCTTCAGCCATTTTTGATCCTTTAGAGCGTGACAGCCTTTGCCGCTTCACGTTTTTCTTCACGGCCGCGCACGACCAGCAGATACATGGCGGGCGTGACGATGCGCGACAAGAGGGTGGACGAAATAAGTCCGCCGATCAGCACGATGGCGAGTGGGCCGTAGAGACTCCCGCCGAACAAAGCGAGTGGCGTCAATCCGCCGATGGCCGTGACTGAGGTGAGCAACACGGGCAGGAAACGCACTTCGCCTGCTCGCTCAATTGCTTCGCGCAGGCCAAGGCCGCGTTCGCGCAATTGCGACGTGAAATCGACGAGCAGGATCGAGTTTTTAATCTCGATTCCGATCAACGCGACAAAGCCGATCACGGCAAGGAACGACAGGTTGTTGCCAGTGACCAGCAACCCGATCAACCCGCCAAATGTACCGAGCGGGATAACGCCCGCGACCACCAGTGCCTCGCGAAACTCGCCGAACTCAGCGACTAAAATGCCAAAAATGATGAATAACGCGATCAAGACGATGGGGCCAAATCCGCTGAATGTTTCGCGCACCTTTTCTGCTTCACCGCCCACGCGGATCGAATAGCCGGGGGGCAGCTTTAGCTTCTCGAGACGCGCTTGCGCATCCTGCGCGACTTTTCCCGTGACTGCGCCGGGCGTCAGCTGCGTTGAAACTTCGACTACGCGTTCCAGATTGCGGCGTTTAATCAGCGGTGAGACTGAAACGAGCTGCGGATCGGTGATCTCGGCCAGCGAAACCGGCGCGCCGGTGCGCGTTGGCACATAGATTGAATCGAGCGCAGATACCGGCTGGTTTTTCTCTAACGGCAGGCGGACTGTCACAGGATAGCTGTCGCCTTCGCTATCGCGGTACAGGCCCGCGCGTTCGCCGGATAACGCGAGACGAATGGTCCGGCGCGGCGAGCCGGCTGGGATATCGAGCAATGCTGCCTTGGCATCGTCGATCCGCATATCCAAATCGATCCGGTCAGTCGCCACGGGATTGACGACATCGCGCGTACCCGGCGTGTCGTGCAAGACTTTCTGCATCTTCGCCGCGATCTGTTTCAGCACCGGAAGCTCGGGGCCGACGACGCGGAACTCGATCGGCGCGTTGATCGGGGCACCGTTTTGAAACAGCACCAGCTTGATCCGTGCGCCGCTGATGCTGTCAAATTGTTTGCGCAACCGGTCGACCATCCGGTTGCTTTCTTCACCGCGCCATTTGTCCATAATCGCCAGAATTTCGCCCGATGTGCTGGTCTCAGCGCTGTCGAACACGTTATAGAATACCGACGGATTATGCCGCCCGACATTTTCCGCGCGGATTTTTACGGTGGGTTCTTTTGCCAATATGTCGGCGACTTGCCGGACGATGCGGCCTGTGCCTTCTAGGCTGGTTCCTTGCTCGGCATCGATCTGCACACGGAAATAGCTGGCATCGGCATTGGGGAATAATCCAAAGCCGAGAACGGGGACTAAGGCAAAGGCCGACAAGGTTAGCGCCAGCGCACCCCAGACAAAACGGCGCGGCATTTCCAATGCCTTGTGCAGGATCGGGCGATAGAAATGGTCGATATTGCGCATCAGCCATTGCAACACCGGATTGCCATGTTCGTCTGCATCGGGTTTCAGCAAGCGGCTGGCGAGGAACGGTATGATCGTTAGCGAAATGACCAACGACGCGACGACGGTGTACATGATCGTCGAGATAAAGCTTTGCGTAAACTTGCCCGCGCCTTCGGGCAGGAACAGCATCGGGAAGAATGCGAACACCAAAACGCCGGTGGAGCCAAGCACCGCGACGCGGATTTCTTTGGTGCCGTCTATCGCCGCCTGGATGCGGTCTTTGCCCATGCGCAGATGGCGCGCGATGTTTTCGATAACGACGATAGAGTCATCGACCAGCAAGCCAAGCGACAGAATAAAGCCCGCAACGACCAGCTGGCTAAGATTAAAGCCCGCCGCATAAACCGCCAGCAGCCCCGATGCGAGCGACAGCGGAATTGAGACCATAACAATCGCAGCGGCGCGCCAGCCAAGTGGCAGCAGAGTGATCATCACCAAAGCTAGTGCCAGTGCGAAATCGCGCGCCAATTCTTGCAGGCGTTTGGTGATATCACGGCTTTGGTCGAACTGCGTGATGATCTGGATATCGGCGGGCAGATAGGATTTCTGCACCTCGATTTCGGCCATCAAGACCTTAGCCAGCTTTGTGGCGTCGGTGCCGACTTTTTGGTTCGCGGTGATCCAGACTGCGCGTTTGCCATTATGGTAGAGGTGGCTGCGTGGCTCTTCCGATCCCCAAAATACTTCGGCCACATCGCCGACGCGGACTAAGGTGCCTTCATTCGTGCGCAGCGGTAATGCGCGCACCGCGTCCAGCGATTTGAATGCGCCGCCGGCCTCTACGTTGAAACGGCGCGTGCCGCTGACCACCGTTCCGCTGGATACATCTGACCCGCCAAGCCGGACAGCATCGGCAATGGCGCTGGCGGGGATGCGCAGTTCGGCAAGGCGCGCGGCGTTGATTGCAACGGTCACCTCGGGTGCGGATAGTCCATGGACTTCGGATTCGCGGACATCGGCGTAGCGCGACAAAGCTTCGCTGATATCTCGGCCGTATTTCTCCATTCGCCGCCAGCTTGCGGTTTCACTGACCAATGCGAATTGCAGGACCGACGCGTTTGTTGTCCGCATCTTTTTGAAATCGAGCCGCGCGAGTTCGGCGGGCAGGCGGCTGCGAATTGCGGTGATTTCGCGCACCGTATCGTTGAAATATTTGTCGGGATCACCAGACCAGTCAAACTCGGCGCGAATGACGGTGCTGCCATCGACACTGGTGGAGACGATCTCTTTGACATCCTCTAGCCCTTGCACGATTTCCTCAATCGGCTTGGCAACGGTCTGTTCCATTTCCGAAGCATCCGCCCCCGGCTGGACTGCGGTGATGGCGACAACGGGCAGCGGGAAATGCGGGTCAACCGCGCGCGGGATTGAGGTGAACGCTGAATAGCCAAGCGCTGCCAGCAACGCGAACAACACTAAAGTCAGTTGCCAGCGGCGGATCGAAAATTCGGTGAAATCCATGGCGCTTCGTGCCGGATCGTTTAGCGCGCGACCGCGGTCGGCCGCACCTTCGCGCCGGTGCGGAGTTTCTCCCCACCCGATACAACGATGCTGTCACCGGGTTTCAGGCCGCTGGAGATAATGATGAAATCGTCCATCACCCGCTCGATCATCACGTTGCGCGTTTCGACGCGGTTGGTTTTCGCATCGACGACATAGACTAGGCCTTCGCCGGTGCGGACGCCGAACAACGCGCTGGCAGGGATTTGCATCGCGCCATCATTGGCGGCGGGCAGTTTGATGCTGGCCGTGCCGATTTGCCCTGCGCGGATTTTGCCCATAGCGGGCAGCGTGAACAGCACATTAAACGCGCCGGTGGCGGCGTTGGCCTGACCCTCGATTTCCGAAATCGTGGCGATGATCGGGCCGCCGTCCACTGCATCCAATGTGATTTCAGCCGACATACCTGCGCGCAGTTGCGACGCATCGCGGTCAACCACCGGCACCCGAAAAACAAAGCCTTGGTCCGATTGACCCAAGATCACCGCAGCCATGCCGGCTGCGACAACCTGTCCGGGCTCGACATTGCGGGCCAGAATTGTGCCGCCAGATGGCGCGTAAAGTTGCGACGTTCCGGTCGCAAAACGTGCCTGCGATACGCGCGCACCTGCCGCTTTTGCTGCGGTATCGGCAGATTCATAGCGGGCTTTTGTGACCCAGCCTTCTTTGTATAGCTCTGCAATGCGAGCGAATTCCGATTGCGCGCGGGCACGCTCTGCCTCGGCAACGCTTAGGTCCGCACCGACGATGGTGGTATCCAGCGCCGCGAGTAACGCGCCGCGTTTGACATTATCACCCTCGTTAAAACGTACTGTCGATACTTTGCCCGATGTGGTGAAACCCAATGGCGTTTCGCGGCGATAGCGGACGGTGCCGACGACGCTTAATGTGCGGACCATATTGCCCGTTTGCACAGTCACCGTTTGTACAGGAAAAGTTTCTTCGGCGGGCGCGACTTTTTTGCTTTGTTCGGCACCACACGCTGAAAGCGAAAGGCTTGCTGCTGAAAGCGCCAATATCGTCAGTTTTTTTGCATGACTTTTCACGCTGCGCCCACTGCTCCTCATCCCGTTTTTTGTTGTTAAGGCAATCGTTTGATTATGGAAACCAAAGATTGCATTTCGAAACGCATTTTATCGTGCCTTTCGAATGGCTGAAAGCAACGGCGGGTCGCGGCGGTCGTTTTTGGCGGGCGTTTTGACCATCAAATCAATTTCGGCTTTGATCGCAGCGACGCGTTTCTTCCAACCGGGATTGCGAAACAGACCGGCGCAAGATTTCGGTCCGCACCTTTGCCAAAATGCCAATGGCGCTTGCGGATCATAGCCTGCATTGCTCAACAGCCAGACCGACAGCCGGTCGGCATCCAGCTCCATAGCCGCCACGGATTTGCCTTTGCGCGCCTTTGCCATATCCGCCGGATGGCCGAGCAAATTATGCGCCAATTCATGCGCAGCAACAGCGGCAAGTTCATCGTCGTTTTTGACAAAATCGATCAATGCTGATGTTACGCGCACCCGTTCGCCATCTGCTCCTGCGTCAATTTTGCCATTGGCATCGACCCAAAAATGGCTGGCGCATACCGGGGCAAGTTGGAACAAAAGTTCGCGCGTTTCGGTACCACGCTGCACGCGCAAAGGCGCCAAATGATTCGGTCCCCATAGATCGTCCAAAAATGTGCGCACGGCATCAATCCGCTCAGTGCTTAGACTTTGCTTTTGGGCAAAGCTGGCAAGGTCACGATTGCCGATCCGCATCACGCCGTCATTGGCTTGAACGCCTTGCTTTTCCGCCTCACCACCTTTGACGACAAAAGCGACTTCAACCGGTTGGGCAAAGGCAAATGCCGCTCGTGCTGCATCAGCATCTGGATATTGCGCGATGTCGTGCAGGACCCAGCCGGGATTGAACCCCAGCCGATGACCGCAAAATGGGGCGTTGGTGGTCGCTAGCCGGTAACCGACGGTCGCCAGACGCGCATCTTGCGCTGCAATGGCGCGATAGGCGGCAACCGTTTCCGCCTTTGGTGCGGCAAAGGCGGGCGTGGCCAGTAATGCAAAGAGCATCAGGAAGGTTCGCATCATGCCGCTGCCCTTTTCAGCCTGTCGTTTATCGCCTCACCAATGTCCGTCGACGGGATCGGCGCTACCGCAATTGCCGAACGCGCACTTTCATCCGCGATATGCAACGCTGCAAACAACCGCGCGGCTGCCTCTGCCAAATTGCCGCTCGCCGACAGATTGTCGTCCCCGTCAATTGCGCCAAATCCGATGTGCCATTCATCCGCTGACGCGGTCTCC
>JBEBKE010000046.1:0-16418 GCA_040079555.1 Sphingorhabdus sp.
CTTCATCTGCGCAGCATAGGTAATTCCGCGCTGACGGCATTCTTCAACGTCATATTTGGGATCTTCGAGTTCGTAGTTGACGAAATCGAGTTCCGACGTGCCGGCAAAATCGCGGATCGGGAATACCGAGCGGAGGGTTTTTTCCAGACCCGAAACATAGCCGATCGACGGATCAGACCGCAGGAACTGTTCGTAAGATTCGCGCTGAACCTCGATCAGGTTCGGCATCTCGATGACTTCATGAATGTCGCCAAAGATTTTGCGGATACGCTTTTTGCGCGAAAGTGCTTCGGTATGTGCCGGATTTACCATGTGATGCTATAGCCCTTAGGTCAAAAAAATTCAGGCGCGATTGGCAACGACAACGAAAAGGCCGCACAGCATTGGCCCGATGAGTCGGGTCCAGCCAGCAGCCTATCGCGTCGAAAAAACCAAAACTTTCAATTCGTTAGGGGCAATGCGCGGTTCTGCCCCGATCCCGAAAGTGGTGGTAGGATGTGTTGGATATAGGGCTAGTTCGGATTGAGGTCAAGATTTGGAAGGCAGCGACGCCGAAATCTGATCAGATCGATCCGGAAAGTCTATTTCATGGGCTCGACGATAATGTAGACACCCGTTTCGGTGCCGATGTTGACGGCCTCATGCCACTTTACCCCGTCGCTCCACCAATTGGTGCCTGTTTTCAGAACGCGATCCGTTGTTCCAGCCTCTGTCGTAATCCGCATCGTCGTGCCTTGGACGATATAGCCCCAATGGCGGGGATGAAAATGCCGTTCGTGCCCCACTCCAGCAGGGAACGTGCAACGGGCTGCCCGCATATCTTCGTTTTCGTATAGTGGTTCACAAACTTGCTCCCCCTTCCACCCGGCATCAAATGCTGTTGGCAAGGATTGCTCATGGGCTTGTAGCGGAATCGGCGAACCAACGATTGTGGTTAATATGCCTGCGGTCATAAGAATAGGGATGCGCATCGGTGATCCATTCAAAGTCTATTTCATCGAAAAAAGGCGGCCCATTACTGGACCGCCCTTCCCTTTTCCCCCGTCAGGGAAAACTCGATAGCTTAGTCGCTCAGTGAATTACTTCACTTCGACAGTGCCGCCAGCAGCAAGGATTTTCGCCTTGATATCTTCGGCTTCTGCTTTGCTAACGCCTTCCTTGATGGCCTTAGGAGCCGATTCAACCAACGACTTGGCTTCTGTGAGGCCAAGCTGTGTGATTGCGCGGACTTCCTTGATGACAGCAATCTTGTTGCCGCCGTCGCCGGTCAGGATAACGTCGAATTCTGTCTGTTCTTCAGCAGCAGGACCAGCTTCAGCAGCAGGTCCAGCAACTGCAACAGCAGCTGCAGCCGAAACGCCCCAAGCCTCTTCCAAAGCCTTGGAAAGATCAGCCGCTTCAAGAACGGTCAGTTTGCTCAGTTCTTCAACGAGCTTTGCAATATCAGCCATATTAAAAACACTCCAATTTCTTGCTATTTCTACCCGCGAGATCGCTCGCCGCGCAGGGGATGTTAAAAGGGATTAAGCAGCTTCTTTCGCTGCATAGGCACCAAAGACCCGAGCCAGCTGTCCTGCAGGCGCAACGAGGACCTGAGCAACCTTGGTAGCTGGGGCCTGAATCAGGCCGATCAGCTTGGCGCGCAGTGCATCGAGCGACGGCAACGAAGCCAGTGCCTTAACGCCATCGACGTCGAGCAGCGTATCACCCATCGCACCACCGACAATTTCTAATCTGTCGTTGGTTTTGGCAAATTCGACTGCAACCTTTGCGGCAGCAACCGGATCACCCGATGTGGCAAGCGCAGTAGGCCCGGTCAGCAGATCGCTGAGCCCGGCATATTGCGTATCTGCAAGCGCGATTTTGGTAAGGCGGTTCTTGGCAACCTTATACGTGGCACCGGCATCGCGCATCTTGTTACGAAGGTCAGTTGATTGTGCGACCGTCAATCCCAGATTCCGGGTGACGACGACAACAGCCGATTCGTTAAAAGTTGCGTTCAACACAGCAACCGCGTCGGTCTTTTCAGAACGGTTCATGCATTACTCCAATCACAAGGCTTTCCCGAGGGAAGGCCCAACACGAAACGACGAAACCCCTTTGCAGGCGCTCCGCATATTAGTCCGTGGGGAAGGTTCTTGGCCGGTGCACAAAGGCAATGGCCGGGCGCACAAAGCGCCTGTGAATTTCTATCCCCGCCTAGGCTGGAAATTAAGAGGAGCAAATCCCCCTCACCAACTGTCTCGGACGGTGACATGAGAGGCAAGCCCCTCGGTCGATGGACCTGTTAGCAGTTATCCACGCAGAGTCAAGCGGAGAGCGCGTCGAGCGCCATCCCCGCCAACGCCGCAACTGCCAGCATCTTTATAATGTTCAGCTTAAACCGGAACAGCAGAACGGCGGCTACTGCACCAATCACCAACGTCCGCCAGTCGAAACTGCTCCATTCGGGCCAATAGATGAGGGCGGGGCCGAATTGGATCTCGCCGACTTCGCGGAACAGCACGTGCAGTGCGAACCATAGGGACAGGTTGGTGATAACGCCCACGACGGCGGCGGTGATGGTGGAGAGGCTGGCTTGGAGCCATGTCAGGCTGCGTAGCCGGTCCATCGCGGGAGCAAGCGCGAAAATCCATAGGAAGCATGGCGCGAAGGTGACCCAGGTGGTTAGCATCGCGGCCAGTATTCCCGCTGTCCAAGCGTCGAACGGCGCGGGAGTGCGGAAACCGGCGAGGAAGCCGGTGAATTGCGTCACCAAGATCAGCGGCCCCGGCGTGGTTTCGGCAAGGCCCAAGCCATCGGCCATCTCGCCCGCGCTAAGCCATGCAAATCCGTTCACCGCCTCCTGCGCCATATAGGCAAGCACTGCGTAGGCGCCGCCAAAGGTGACAATGGCGAGTTGCGAGAAAAATGCGCCGACATCCCAAAGCACATGGTTGGGGCCGAGCGTTGCATAGATCAGCACCATCGGCGCGGCCCAGATGCTGCTCCAGATCGCGATGGTCTTCAGGATGTGAGGTAGAATGGGTTTGTGCTGCGCGGATGCGGCGGCAGCGGGTTTCAGTTGCAGGCTATCGGGATTGGTCTTGGCCAGCCACGCGCCAATCACACCCGCCCCCAATATCACCAACGGCAACGGCGCGTTGAACAGGAACAGCAATACGAACGACGCCGCCGCTATTGCTTGCTTAGCCCGCGTATTCAGCGCCCGCCCCGCAATGCGGATCAATGCTTGTACGACAATTGCCAGCACAGCGGCTTTGATGCCAAGGAACCTGCCTGCCAGCCAGCTGACCTGCCACGCCAACACATAGAGCGCCGAAAGGCCGAGCATCACCAATGCGCCCGGAAGCACAAACAGCAACCCTGCGATCAATCCGCCCAGCGTGCCGTGAAGGCGCCAGCCGATCCATGCCGCCAGTTGCTGCGCCTCTGGTCCGGGAAGCAAATGGCACAGGTTCAGCGCCTGAAGATACTCTTCCTCTGGCACCCATTTCCGTTTGTCGACGATTTCTTCGTGCATCAAGGCGATCTGCCCGGCAGGTCCGCCAAAACTGATCAGCCCAATTTTGCCGAACAAGCGGGTGAGTTCACCCAAAGAAACAGTTGGAATTCCGGTCACAGCCAAGCTCCTGCACTTCCGCCTTGGCGGCTGAAACTGCAACGCTTGGGCCTGGACTTCAGCCTGATCGGGGGAGTCGCGTCACCCCGATCCATATTGGATATCAGCCGATTAGTTTGCGTGCAACACCGTATTTGCGGCAGCAACAGCGGCTTTTTCAGCCTCATTCTTTTCGCGCGCAACGATGACGCCTTCGGCTTTGTCGGCCATATCGGCCCATGTGTCACGAGCAACCAGATGGCGTTCGCGCACATTGGTCAGCGAAGCATTATCGGCATCGCGCTGCGCCTGATCGGCGCGTTCGCGGTAAAATGATGGGGTTGCCATGGGCATCTTCCTTTCGTGAAACGAATACACGTTTCAAAAACTCCGCTAGCCCTGAGCCTGTCGAAGGGCGTTTAAAGACAAAAACCACAGCTTATGCCTTGGGACATACTTCGACAGGCTCAGCACTAACGGTATTATTCAACCGACTGCGTGAGCCGGTAAACCAGCCTTAACGCCGACGCGCGTTGCGTGGGCCGGGGCCAACGCTTGGCGTGCGTTCGCGGAATACGATACGACCCTTTGACAAGTCATAAGGTGTCATTTCCACATGAACGCGGTCGCCCACGACAGAGCGGATGCGGAATTTCCGCATCTTCCCTGCCGTGTAAGCGATTATCCGGTGATCATTTTCCAGCATGACGCCAAAACGACCGTCCGGATAGATTTCGTCAATCACGCCTTCGAGCGTAAGGAGCTCTTCTTTCGCCAAGGCTTAATCAGCCGCCGAAAGATTGATGGCCGATTGCTTGCCATTCTTGCCGTCTTCGATTTCATAGTTGACGCGCTGATCTTTGTCCAAAGTCATCATGCCAGCCGCTTGCACAGCCGAGATGTGAACAAAGCTGTCATTGCCGCCGCCATCAGGAGCGATAAAGCCATAGCCTTTGTCAGTATTGAAGAATTTTACGGTGCCAGTAGGCATAAGATGTTCCTTTCACGAAACAGGTTACCACACAGCAAAAGCGCCGCGTGGGGAGGCCAGGGTCGTGTCAGAAAAACCGCGGTGCGCATCAGGCCGTCCATCTTAGGACTGGCACCGATCAACACCTCAAATTTCCGTCGCGTTCGACGATAGCAGACTCCCCTATAGACCCATTGCCAAAATTTAGCAAATCCGCCGCTTTGCTTGTCCAAATGGCAACTCTACCCTATAGGTAGACTATGCTATCGCAAAAGACCCGCTATGCCATTCGCGCCATGCAACATCTGGCCGATCATTACGGCAAAGGGCCGGTGCAGCTGGCCGATATCGCCGCGCAACAAAACATTCCGCCCAAGTTTTTGACCGTCATTCTGTCCGAGCTGACCCGTGCGGGGCTGGTTGCGTCGCTGCGCGGCAAGGATGGCGGATACTGGCTGGGGGTGCCGCCGGTCGATGTGCGCTATGGCGACCTGATTCGCATCATGCGCGGCTCGCTGGCGCTTGTCCCCTGTGCCAGCCGCTATGCGCATGAAAAGTGCAAGAACTGCGTGGAGGAGGCCAATTGCCGCACCCGCGCCCTGATGCTGCAAGTGCGCGACGAGATGGCGGCGGTGCTTGACCGCATCACGCTGGCCGACCCGATTGATTTGGACGTTGGGGCGGATTGACCGACGGGCAAGCCCCGAAACTGACAAAACTGACACCAAGAACAAGCGGCGTGACGATAGTACCTCAACCTGCCGATATGATATTTTTAGTATATAAATCATAACGTTAATATAGTTCATCGCCATAGTCGTCGCCATAGTCGTCGTCATAGTCCTCATCACCGGCTTCCCCTGCGCTTTCGGCCGCGTTTTGCGCGCGCGCCGCATCCAGCAGAGCATCGACCTGTTTTTCAGCCGCCGTCGCGGACGGAACCGCATGCGGATCAGGATCGCGGCGCCAGTGCGGCAATTGGCCATCAAGGATCTCGGCGCACAGTAATGCATCCTCCAGCTGATCCGGCGGAATCAACGCGTGTGGTTCGGCGGGCATTTCTGGCTGCAACAGGCGCAGCACATCGGCAACGGCGGGCGCGGGCGGCGGCAAGACCGCTTCCCCGTCGCGCTGATCACGATTGGCATGGCGATAGACCGCAGGCGCATGTGCGCGCATCAGGAACATCAGCAGCCGGTCATTATAGCGCGTGCGACAGGCAATCCGTTGCCCCTCCTTACTAAAAACCGGCTCCTCCACGCCATCGATGGCTCGTTCAAAGGCAACATCAATCAACTGCCGCGACGCGGCGGCAAGCGCGGCATCCCATGCACGGTCAAAATTTTCGGCCCCGGGCGATCGGCGAAGGGCATAGCAACGGTCCCGCGACATCCCCACCGCACGCGCCGCACGGGTGACATTGCCGGTGTCGGCCAGCACCTCGATAAATGTGCGCTGCTTTTCCGGCGACCAACCATCATGCCGCTTTTTCTTAAGCACCGGCACCCAGTCATAATGGGACGGGTCAAAGCCATGCGCATCAACCGGAGCCAATGGCGCGGCGTCTGTGGCGGGCACGGTTACCGAGGAGTCAGAAGTTGCAGAAATCGGCTGTTGGCCGGCGGCGGATGCGTCAAGCGAATCAGTGTGTTCCATTTGACAGTTTGGAACATATTAAGAACATGTAGGACAGTGGTTTTTTGGGGGAGAGCGACTGCAAGCAATAGCCGCTGATCTATGCGATTCGGTTCGACCTTCTGATTTCATCGTCCCGCGAAGTCTCAGCGGCTGACGAAAAACAGGTCGCCGCGCAAAGGAAACCTTTCGGCGCTGAAAGCAAAGTCCGCTGACAAATGCTATTGTCAATCTAAACAGTTGAGTTTAGCAGTCGCCCTCGACAAGGCCACATGGGGTGGAACTTGCCGAGAGAGAAATTCATGGCACAGGAAGACAATAAACGGTCCGACGAACGCGCTGAAACCGCGTTTTCGGAGCCGATCCGGTCGGTGCTCGATGCACTGGCCACGCTGCGATTTGGTGCAATTCAATTGACCGTGCACGAAGGCAGGCTGGTGCAAGTCGATGTCACCGAAAGGAAAAGATTTACAGCCTAAACAACACGTTAATCCCCGACTAAGCGGCAGACCGGACGACCGGATGCATCGCCTTTTCATTCAAAAGGAATAGAAATGCATCGCTCTCCTAAAACGGCAACCGCCGTGATCGCCCTTGTATGGGCTTCATTGTATGCGCAATCCGCCTTTGCCGAAACGGTTGCCACCATCGACGCGGCGGCAATGACAGACGACGGTCAAAACAGCTCGGTCGGCACAGGCGACGACGATGGTACAGATGAAATCGTCGTCACTGCACGCCGCCGCCAAGAAAGCGCGCAGGACATCCCGGTCGCGGTCTCCGTGATCGGTGGTGAGCATATCGACAACACCGGCAGCTTTAACGTCGGGCGGCTGACGCAGTTGACCCCGACGCTGCAATTTTACTCGTCAAACCCGCGCAACACCGCGGTCAACATCCGCGGGATCGGCGTGCCCTTCGGCCTGACCAATGACGGCATCGAACAGGGCGTCGGGATATATGTTGACGATGTCTATTATTCTCGAGTGGCGTCGGCGACGTTCGACTTTCTCGATGTGGCACAGATAGAGGTGCTGCGCGGACCGCAGGGGACATTGTACGGAAAAAATACGACGGCGGGTGCGATCAACATCACAACCAACAAGCCAAGCTTTAATTTTGAAGGCAAAGCCGAATTGAGCGTTGGCAATTATGGGTTTAAGCAAGCCAAAGCGGCAATCTCTGGCCCGCTCTCTGACAAAATTGCTTTTCGCCTTGCGTTGTCCGCCACTGATCGGCGCGGCACGTTCTATAATGTGACCAGCGACAAATGGATTCAAAGCCAAGACAATATCGGCCTGCGCGGCCAATTGCTTTGGCAGCCGGGCGACACCGTCGACGTAACATTTTCGGGTGACTATAGCATTCAAGACGCTGAATGCTGCGGCAGCGTTTTTGTCCGCACCGGTTCGACACAGCGTGCGCTGAACCGGCAATATGCGGCGCTTGCTGCTGCACAAGGCTATACGGTTGTAAGCACCAATCCGTTCGACCGCGTCACCGATATTGATGCTTCGCTGAACGCGGGCAATAAAATCGGCGGGGCGGCGGTGAAAGTCGACTGGGAACTGGGCGCAGGCACATTAACGTCTGTCACGGCATGGCGGTTCTGGGATTGGAAGCCAGAAAATGATCGCGACTTTACTGGTCTTCCCATCGTCACCCGTTCGCAAAACCCATCGCAGCAGGATCAATATACGCAGGAATTCCGCTATAATTACTCCGGTGACCGAGTGGATTTCGTCCTCGGTGCGTTTGGCTATCAACAACGCATCGATACACAGGGGACGGAACAGCATGGATCCGCGTCCAGCCGTTGGAACATCAATCCGTCGAGCGCACTGGCCAACAATCCAGCGGTGCTATCGGGCTTGACTGCAATCAACACGCAATATCTGAAAAATACCAGCGCCGCTATCTTTGGGCAGGCGAGTTTCAAACTGACGGATGCCTTGACGATTCAGCCCGGGGTTCGGCTGAATTATGACAAAAAAAACGGCTTTTATGAACGTCGTGTTTTTGCAGGCGACGGTACGCCAGTCGTCTTTGGTCCAACCGATGCGGTCACATTGGCGCGTCTGGCAATTTTCGCACCGCAGTTGATTGCACCGAAATTTAGTGACTGGAATTTCAGCTACGATCTGACCGCCAGTTACAAGGCCGGCCCTGATGTGCTGTTGTATGCGACCTATGCCAAAAGTTTTAAATCTGGCGGCATCAACCAAAATGGCGTTCCGGCCGATGCAGCAGGCAACCCGATCTTTGCGGCCGCGACCGTAAAGCCTGAAGCAGTTAATCATTTCGAACTCGGTCTGAAAGCGGAGTTTCTCGATCGAAAGGGTGTGTTCAATCTTTCGCTGTTCCGTACCGATATTCGTAATTATCAGGCCAATGTTAACAATGGCCAATTCGGTGTATTGCGCGGCTATCTGGCCAACGCAGGCAAAGTGCGCTCGCAAGGCATTGAAGCAGATTTCTCGATTCGTCCCAGCGACCGGTTCAACGCCTATCTCAACGGTGCTTACACCGATGCGACCTATCAGAGATTCGTCGATGCCCCCTGCCCGCCCGAATTGTCTGGGGGAACAATCGTTACCGCCAGCCAAATCCCCGGAGCGGCTGGAAGCCCGGGTGCATTAAGCCCCGCAAACTGCGATATATCCGGCCAGCGCCTGCCGGGCGTGTCAAAGCTTGCTTTCTCTTATGGCGCAGAGGGCAATGTTCCAGCGAAGTTGCTCGGTAAGGACGGCCAAGTCTATCTGGGATTTGACGGCAGCCACCGAACGAAATTCTCATCCAACCCATCGCCATCGGCTTACACTTGGATAGACGGCTATACGCTCACGAATTTCCGCGCAGGGTTCCGCAGTGACGATGGATTCAACCTGTTCGGCTGGGTGCGCAACGCATTTGACACCAATTACTTTGAACAATTGAGCGTCGGCCCCGGCAATACCGGACTGATTGTCGGCCTACCCGGCGATCCGCGCACTTACGGGATTACAATCAAAGCCGAATTTTGACACAAGCAAACAAGAAAAGGGGGATTCGCCCAATGATGGAATTTCTAACGCAGATTGATTGGTATGCCGTCGCGCCCTTCATCGCCATTGGCTTTATGGCGCAGTTGATCGACGGTGCGCTGGGCATGGCCTTTGGCGTCATCTGCTCTACTTTGCTGGTCAGCGTGATGGGTGTGCCGCCTGCGCGCGCATCGCTCAGTGTGCATCTGGTGGAGACATTTACCACTGGCGCATCGGGGATCAGCCATGTGTTGCACAAAAATGTCGATTGGAAACTGTTTTCGCGGATTGCGATTCCCGGCGTCATCGGCGGTGTGGCGGGTGCCGAATTCCTGTCCAACATCGATGCCTCGGTGGCAAAGCCATTGGTGATGCTCTATCTCACCTGCCTTGGATTTTACCTGCTGTACAAAGCGCTGACCTATCCCACTGTGCCAAAGGTGAAGGACGCGAAAGTCACCGTCCCCCTGGGCCTGATTGGCGGGTTTCTGGACGCGTCGGGTGGCGGCGGTTGGGGGCCGGTGGTGACATCGAACCTGTTGTTGCAAGGCACCGATCCGCGCAAGACCGTGGGCACAGTCAACACCGCCGAATTCTTTTTGACCCTCGCGGTGTCAGTCACCTTCATCCTGAACATTGGCCTTGCGGCATTTACGCAAGTGACATTGGGGCTGCTCGCGGGCGGTTTGATCGCCGCGCCCTTTGCCGGATATCTGGCCAAGCGCATTCCCGCAAAATCCCTGCTGTTGATGGTCAGCATCGTGTTGACGGCAACCAGCCTGTTTAGCCTGTATAAGGCGCTGAGTTGAGCTGACTTGCTTTTGCCTCTGCTATCGGCTTTCTCTGTGCAAGGGGGGAAGCCATGGCATTGGCCTTTACAGGATATGATTGGGCGGTGCTGGGCGGCTATGTCGCTTTGCTGGCGCTGTCGGCATGGTGGTCCACGCGGCGTAATCTGGATAAGGCAGACGATTATTTCCTCGCCGGGCATCACGCGCCTGCATGGCTGGTCGCGGTGTCGGCTTTGTCCACAATGCAGTCCGCCGCGACCTTTCTTGGTGCGCCGGACAACAGCTATCGCGGCGACTGGAGCTACCTCACCAGCAATTTTGCGGCGATCATCGCGGCGGTCTTTGTCGCCCGGCTGCTGATCCCGCGTTATTATGCCTTGGGCGTTACCACCGTCTATGAGCTGCTGGAGACGCGCTTTGATGCCACCGCACGGCGCGCGGCGGCGGGGATGTATCTGGTCGGGCGGATATTGGCCAGCGGGGCGCGGCTGTATCTGGCGGCGATTGCGGTTTCGATGATCATCTTTCTGGATGTGACGCCGCAGCACATCCTGATCGCCTCGGCGGTGCTGGTGGTGTTCGGGATTGTCTTTACGCTTTTCGGTGGGCTGAATGCGGTGATCTGGAGCGATCTGGTGCAGGTGGTGCTCTATGTCGGCGGCGCGGTGATTGTGCTGTGGCTGCTGTGGAACCGCATCCCAGCCCCCGCGTCGGAGATTTGGGAAGGACTGCGTCATGCGCCCGGCGGCGTCGATAAGCTCCGCCTTTTCGATTGGTCGCTCGATTTTTCAAAGCCGTTTGGCGTCTGGGCCATCCTGACCGGATTCGTGCTGCTCAACATTGGTAATGCAGGCCTTGATCAGGATACCAGCCAGCGGTTTTTGGCCTGCGAAGATGCCAAGCAGGGCAAGCGCGCGCTGTATCTTTCCATGTGGATGACGATTCCTGTGGTCGCCTTGTTCATGGCGATCGGCTCGTTGCTGCACATCTTTTACGAACGCCCCGATCTGATAGGCAGCAGCGCGAGCGCGATGCAGGGATTTTCGGGTGAGAAGATTACGATTTTCATGTCCTTCATCCTGTCCGAAGTGCCGCCGGGGGTACGCGGGTTGATTACTGTCGGCGTGATTGCGGCGGCGGCGATTAACTCGGGGCTGATCTCTATGTCCGCGGTGCTGGTCAATGATTTCTATCGCCCGTTTAAGGAGCGCGCTGGCAAGCCTCCGGCCGAGCATCATTATGTCAATGCAGGCCGGGCAGCAATGATCCTGTTGGCGCTTGCCTTGTTCGCAATGTCTATCTTGTGTTTCTATTGGCAACGCTATGCCGACCTGCCGTTGCTGGAATTTGTACTGGGCGTGATGGCCTTTGCCTATTCTGGGCTGCTGGGTGTTTATGCGACGGTGTTATTCACACAGCGCGGATCGACCGCATCGGTCATCGCCGCGTTGCTCGTCGGGTTTTTCACGATATTGTTGCAGCAGCATTATGTGGTCGATAGTCTGGGACTGCCGGTTATGATGAAGGCATTGGCGTTCCCGTGGCAGCTGTGTATCGGGACAGGATTAGCGTTTCTGACGTGTATTGCCGGGCGCGCAAAGGAGAGGATGATATGATGTTGCGAATCTTGGCGATAGTTGCGGTTGCCTTGGCCATTTTTGCATTCCCTACCCAAGCCCATGCCTCGCGCATTTGTAACCAGGTGCAGGTCGGCGAGACCCCGCCACAGGTGATCGGCTTTGAAAATAATAACAACAACAAACCCATATACGGCCCGCCACAGCCAATTTTTGAAGAACAATGCGTTTGGAAATATGGCGCGGTGGCGGTTGATCCATCGACGCGGACTTTTTCAGCCGCGTGGAATTATGACGATATCGATGCAGCCAAAAACTATGTGATCAACCAGTGTGGCAGCCATTGTGCATGGATGTCGTTTGGCGAAGATTTTGCCTATATTGCGATGTCCGATGATGACCGGATTTCTGGCTACAGCACCGCGAGCAGCGCCGAAGCAGAGCGGCAATGCGCGATGTCGGGCGGTGTAGATTGCTCAACTGTGGTCGCGGCTAGCAGCACCGCAAACACCCTTTATTGGTATTTCGGCGCGGTCGCCTATGATGCGGCAACCGGGGCGAGCGCCGCATCCTGGGGCTATGCGCGGCGGGGCGAAGCGCACAAGGCCGCGCTACAAAGCTGCGCCGTTGCCGGCTGCTGGGCCTATGCCTTTCAAACCGGAAATGGCGGCATGGCATTGGCCGATGACGGCACGATATTCGGTGGCTGGTCAGCGCGCAGCGAGGAAAGCGCAGGCAAAGTCGCGTTAAAAACTTGCGAGAAAGCCAAAGGCAAAAAGAGCTGCTCTATCGTCTATACCGGCAACGCCCTGACCGCGCCGAAATTCAAACCGAAAGTGCCTAAGAAAAAGAAGGCCAAAAAGGGTGAAGATCAACCGATCGCGAAAATCGAATAAATCGGCCCAGTCGCCGTCCGTTCACCCGTGCCGACGGCAACCACATTGTTCAGCCAGTCATAACGCGGATCGCCGCATTCGAACTTTGCGACCATCGCCAGCGAATATTCCGACGGATCGAGCGGAATGCCTTTGGCGAAACGCTCCATAGCATCGGGCGCGGCCAGAAAGCGGCCCTGATAGCTGAGGTAGATCAGCGCCCCGTCATCGGTCTTTAGCGTCAGACGGACATCGATGACCATCACCCCATCGGCACGGTTGACCAGCCAATCATTGCCGCCGGGAAGCACCCGCCCGTTCAGCCGTTCGCCCACGAAACTGCCGCCGGTCACCGGCGCAATGCGGCGCAGGCCAGCCGGGGTTTGTCCGATGGTGACCATCCCAGCGAAATCGACCGTCAAGGTCATGGTGACGAGGTGTTGGTGGCGCAATTCTGTCATAACGCCGCCACCGGAACGCCGAGTTCCAAAGCTGCTGCTGCCATGCGTTTATCCAGCGTCACAAGCTTCGCACCAACGCTTTGTGCTATTGCTATATGCAGCGCATCTCCAGCCCGTAGCGACAGTTGGTGATTATCAGTCATCCGTGCCGCCGTTTCAAAATGGCCGGCGACGATGTCGACCGCGATAAAATTATTGGCGGCGGCGTTGTGCCACCTGGTGAGGATTTCTGCTCGTTGCTCGACTGAAACGTCTTTCGTTCGAATTTTTAGGGACAAAGCACTGGAGAATTCAGTTTTCACCCAATCGCTTATCAATAAATCTGCACCAACATTGTCGGCCAGCCATAACTGGCAATCGGTGGTCCTCGGCTCGACGCTGAACGCGCTGACGGCGAACGAGGTATCGAGATAAAACATCAATAACGCGCGTCGTTGCGCATCATCTCGACCGCGCTGTCGTTGCTTGGCGCAAGCGTTGCTGTGAATGCGCGGAGGTTATCGACGTCAAACTTTGTCAATTTCCGCTTTGCGGGCGTGAGCTTAGCGACCAGTTTTCCCCTTTTGGTAATATCGACAGTTTCGCCTGCCTCGGCTCTTTCAACAAGCTCGGACAAACGCGCTTTTGCGTCGGCGATGCTGTAGCTGTCCATTTTTCCGCTCCTTATGACCAACTAGATAGTCATAGCGTAGCGAGGGATCAAGCACAACAAAAAAGGCCGAGGTGTTGCCACCCCGGCCCTTTTGAAACTCTAAGTTGGCGGCGATTATGCGCCAGCAACGTCCGATACGTTGATCTTTAGGCCGGGGCCCATTGACGAGCTGAGCGAGACGCGGCGGACATATTTGCCCTTTGATCCCGATGGCTTCGATTTGATCACTGCATCGACCAGCGCGTCAAAGTTGCTGCGCAGGTCAGCGTCGGAGAAGCTTTTCTTGCCGATGCCGCTGTGGATGATGCCCTGTTTTTCAACGCGGAATTCAACCTGACCGGCTTTAGCGGCGGAGACCGCTGCGGCGACGTCCATCGTCACTGTTCCCAGTTTCGGGTTTGGCATCAGGCCCTTTGGACCCAAGGTTTTACCCAGACGGCCAACAATGCCCATCATGTCAGGGGTTGCGATGACGCGGTCGTAATCGAGGTTCCCTGCCAGCATGTCTTCCATCAGATCCTCGGCACCGACTTTATCAGCGCCAGCAGCAGTTGCTGCTTCGGCCTTGTCACCGCGTGCGAACACAGCGACTTTCATGTCTTTACCGGTACCTGCTGGCAACGAAACCATGCCGCGAACCATTTGGTCAGCATGACGCGGATCAACGCCCAGGTTCAGCGCGACTTCGATAGTCTCGTCAAACTTGGCAGTCGCCAGTTCCTTAATTGTCTTGATCGCATCGTCGATGGTGTACAGTTGCTCACGGTCAAGCGTGCTCAATGCTTTTGCTTTTTTGGTCAGCTTAGCCATGTGCTTAACCCTCCACGATTTCTAGGCCCATGGCTGTCGCCGAACCTGAGATGATTTTGACTGCCGCGTCCAGATCGTTCGCGTTCAGATCGGCCATTTTCAGCGTCGCGACTTCTTCAAGCTGCTTGCGCGTGATTTTACCGGCGGTGATTTTGCCTGGCTCTTTCGAACCCGATTTCAGGCCAAGGACTTTCTTGATCAGATACGTCGCTGGCGGCGCCTTCATGATGAAGGTGAAGCTTTTGTCCGAAAACACCGTGATCTTGGTTGGAATGGGCGTGCCCTTTTCCAGATCAGCGGTCGCAGCGTTAAACTGCTTACAAAATTCCATGATGTTTACGCCGCGTTGACCCAAGGCTGGGCCGATTGGCGGGGATGGGGTGGCTGAACCAGCAGGGACCTGCAGGCCGATATAGCCGTCAATTTTTTTAGCCATCAGATGGCTCCTTTCATTCTATCTCCACCTTCGCCCCCATAAAACCGGAGCGTCGGCGGATCAAAGTAAGCGGTCAAACGGTCGTTACCAGAAACTGGAAACTTCCTCCCGCACGGGAATCGCTCGAATTGCTTCATGCGAAGGCGCGCGATTAGGCGGGGATGCGCCAAAACGCAACAAAAAACAGGGGCGGTCTCTATCGAGTACCGCCCCTGCCTATATTAGCAGCCTGACAAGGGGTCGCAATTCCTGCCAGATCGCCAAATCTTGTGTTCTTGAAAGCATATTGCCCGAAACACGGATTGCGCGCATCACCCGTTTGAGTGATGACTCATCGCGATTTACAGCGTTAGGTCCTGCCCCTAGGTCGGCGATGATGTGTTTTTAGGAGGGTAAGTCATGACGTCCCCCACAATTAATGTGGTGATTGTCGAAGACGACCCCCTAATGCTGGCAACATTATCAGCGATAATTGACGGGGCAGAGGATATCAGCCTTACCGGCACAGCGGTAACCTTCGCCACCGGACGCGAGTTGATCGATGCGGGCGGATTTGATGTGTTGCTGTGTGATCTTGGGTTGCCCGATGGCAATGGCATCGACCTCATTCGGCATTGCGCTGCACTCTACCCGACCGCCGATATCATGGTCATCACGTTGTTTGCGGAAAAGCGCAAAGTGCTGGATTGCATTCGTGCGGGCGCACGCGGCTACCTGCACAAAGACCAAGACGCGGAAAGCTGTGTCGATGCGATCCGCGAAATCCGGCGTGGTGGATCGCCGATCAGCCCCGTCATCGCGCGCCAATTGTTGCTGCATATCAAACCGCAACCGCAAGCCAGCGATGCAAAACTATCGCAACGCGAACAAGAGGTGTTGAACACGCTGGCGCGAGGGTTTTCCAAGAAAGAGTGCGCCGATTTGCTTGGTCTATCGGTCAATACCGTTGGAACGCATGTCAAAAACATCTATGCAAAGCTAGACGTTAATTCGCGCGCCGAGGCATTGTTTGAGGCGTCCAATCAAGGGATTATCGGGTGAACGCGCGAAAAGCAGAAGGCCGTTAGACCCATGTTGTTTGTTCAAAATACCCGAAACCAGACCTGGGTGCACATCGCAGGCGTCCTGATCATTGCGATAAATTGGGTTTTCAACCATCAATGGGCGGTAGCCAGCCTGCCATCGGATCGGGCGTTTCTTTCAGACGTGTTTCACGGCGCGTTTCTTGGCTATGCTGTGGTCAGCTTTTCTGTGCGATCTTGGGCACTTAAAAACGGCTACGAATCCGACCGTGTTTGGCAAACGAACGTGATCGCTTTTTTATGGGCGACAACGGTGAACATCGTCGCCCAAGCCTGGATCGCCGCAGAGATTGGCGGCGACCATGAAGCCCGCGTCGCAACGACGATGCAGACATTCTATATCGCGATTTCGGCTGTCCTGACTTTACATCCCCCTGAGACACGCAGGCGCAATCTGGCTGCAACGCTGGCGCCGCTGGCATCTTTAATCCCTGTGTTTCTGATCGAGCCGACGCGGGACCATTATATGCATGGCGATACGGCGATTAGGCTGTTCGCCTTTGCG
>JBEBKE010000047.1:0-16390 GCA_040079555.1 Sphingorhabdus sp.
CGTGACTGACATCGTCCTGAACATCAAACAGGTCGCCCTGAAGATGGAAGGCGAAGGTCCAAAGCGCATGCAGCTTTCGGCCACTGGCCCTGCCACCGTTAAGGCTGGCGATATTGCGGTTTCGGGCGACATCACTGTCATGAACCCAGAGCTGATCATCTGCCATCTTGATGAAGGCGCAAGCTTCAATATGGAAATCACTGCGGACACTGGCAAAGGCTATGTCCCATCGGTTGCCAACCGCCCTGCGGATGCAGCGATTGGCTTGATCCCCGTTGACTCGCTGTATTCGCCTGTGCGCCAAGTGGCCTACAAGGTTGATAATGCGCGCATCGGTCAAGAGCTGGACTATGACAAGCTGAACCTAACCGTTGAAACCGATGGCACAGTCACTCCAGAGGACGCCGTTGCTTATGCCGCGCGCATCCTTCAGGATCAGTTGCAAGTGTTCGTCCACTTCGAAGAAACCATGGCTGCCTCCTCGCCGATGATCGGCATGGCGGCGCCTTCGGCTTCGTCGGAAGAGTCGGATGCGAACCAGCTGAACCGTTATCTGTTGAAGAAAGTCGACGAGTTGGAATTGTCGGTCCGCAGCGCAAACTGCCTGAAGAACGACAACATTATCTACATCGGCGATCTGGTGCAAAAGAGCGAAGCAGAAATGCTGCGCACACCAAACTTTGGCCGCAAGTCCTTGAACGAAATCAAGGAAGTGCTGTCGAGCATGGGTCTGCGCCTCGGCATGGATATCCCAGGCTGGCCACCAGAAAACATCGAAGAAATGGCCAAGAAGCTTGAGCAAGAGCTTTTGGGCTGAAACTAATTAACCCTCTCCAGTGGGAGAGGGTTGCGCAGACTTGCAAGCTTGCTTGCTAGTCGTAGTTGGGTGAGGGGATGTGCCCTTTCGATAGGACGGAACCCCTCACCAACTACGCCTAGGCCTACGGCCAAGGCTCCGTATCCTCTCCCACTGGAGAGGATATTAAAGGGCAAAGGGCCACCCTAACGGCCTGCTACGGACTACCTGATACGGGTCCATAACGAACGAAGGACGAGTATTATGCGCCATAAAGTTGGCTATCGTAAACTGAACCGCACCAGCAGCCATCGTATTGCGATGCTGCGTAACATGGCGGCTTCGCTGATCAAGCACGAACAAATCACCACTGGCGTTGCCAAGGCGAAAGAACTTCGTCCCTATGTCGAAAAGCTGATCACGCTGGCTAAAAAGGGTGGCTTGTCCAACCGTCGTCTCGCGCACAGCCGTTTGATGGACGACGCGCAATTGGTGAAATTATTCGCTGTGCTGGCAGAGCGTTACAAAGACCGTAACGGTGGCTATACGCGTATTATCAAAGCCGGCTACCGCGCGTCGGATGCCTCGGCGATGGCAATCATCGAACTGGTCGATCGCGACACCAGCGCCAAGGGCCAAGACAGCGGCCCTGTTGAAGCGGATATGGACGAAGCAGCGTAAGCCTTAACTTCGCGAATGAAATTCAAAGGGCGGCTTCCGAAAGGGTGCCGCCCTTTTCATATCTGCAGCACTGCCGAAAACAACGACGACGGCATATCAGGATCATCGGCATCGGATACGCAAAGCAGTTGAACCCCATCCGCAGCGCGCAGCGCGCTGATTCCTTCAATTTTGCAAATGGGCTCTAGCGGCTCGATCATCACAATATCCAGCTTGGCGTCCAGCACGATAATCGCAGCCCCCAAAATAGCGCCATCAGCATAGCTATCATCGGTCACCTCCGCGACGGCGGCTAGTAAGATATGGCCGTCGTCCAACGAACATGCGTCGGTGACCGTCAACGGTACGCCGTCGATGAAAGGGAGAGCGATCGTTTTGACTAAAGTGACCGCGACGGCTTCATTGCCGTTGATCGCACTCACCGCTGTTTCAAATATGCAGGTCTCTGGATTCAGTATATTGCCGCGATTGAACAACAACAGCCGGTCGCCGCGCACCACCGCACCTTCTAGGTTTATCTCCGTGGCTAGCGCCGCGAGTGCAGCAAACAGGGGCTGCAAGTCGTGTACAACGCAATCACCATTAGCGAGATTGACCAAAACGCCGCGCATCCGCTGATCGGTTGAACCGGAACCCACTGCGCATATCGCTGGCTCGCCGCCTTCGCCCAAAGCGGGAAGCGCGAAAAGTATCTCAAAATCGGGCTTCAGCTTTTTACGCTTCTTCTTTTTGCGCGGCAATTCGCCGGGCAGTAAACGCAGCAAGCGACCCGGGCCATCATCGTTTTGGTTGAACAGCGCCAAATGCTGCTCATCATCACCCACCACACATAAGGTCTCGCCAATTTGGACCAGCCCGCTGGCTGCGGACAAAAATTCATGCCCCGATGCCAATGGCGCAGCGACGTTCAAATTTCGAAGTGGGATCAATTGCATCGCCGTCGCATAGCATATTTACCCCCTTGGCCTGCAAGAATTGCCGCTCTAGGTTACGAGTAATATTATTACGGATACAAAGAGGAATATGTCCCCATGCGTGTTGCATTTTTGCTTGGTGTTGCTGCGATGAGCGTTTCGGTTTCGGTGCACGCCGGAGTTGAACCGCACCCTGATAATCAGGGCGGGGAAGACGCTGGAACGATTGCGCCCATGGCATCCCGAATTGACGGTACCTCGGTTACTTATCCGAAAACCAAAACCGTCCCCGTTGCCGAGGAGCAATTCGGCGTGAAAGTCGCTGACCCCTATCGCTGGCTCGAGGATGATGTCCGCACCAGCAAAGATGTCGCCGATTGGGTCGGGGAGCAAAAAGCGGTTTCAGATACTTATCTCGATGCGCTGCCGGGTAAAGCCGCGCTCGCCGCCAAGATGAAGGCGCTCTATAATTATGAACGCTACAGCCTGCCCGAAAAAGCAGGCGGCCATTATTTCTTTACCAAGAATGACGGGCTGCAAAACCAGTCGGTGCTCTATGTGCGCAAAGGGCTTAAAGGCAAAGACCGCATCCTGATCGACCCGAACACTTGGGCCAAGGATGGCGCGACCGCGCTCGATAGTTGGGTGGCGTCAAAGAATGGCAAGCTGCTGGCTTATGCGATTCAGGATGGCGGGTCGGATTGGCGGACCATCAAAGTGCTGGATGTGAAAACTGGCAAGCCATTGGCAGATGAAATCCAATGGGCGAAATTCACCAATATCAGCTGGGTCGGCAATGAAGGCTTTCTCTATTCGCGCTTTGCCGCGCCAAAGGAAGGCGAGGCTTTTCAGCAGCTAAATTACAACCAGACCGTGTATTTTCACAAAATCGGCACACCGCAAAGCGCGGATCAGGTGGTCTATGCAACACCGGATCGCAAGGAACTGGGGCATAGTGCGCAAGTAACGCAGGACGGGCGTTGGGTGGTATTGACCAGCTCGTCGGGGACCGATGAGAAATACGAGCTGAACCTGATTCCGCTGGGCAAAAAGCGAGACTGGAAAGCCCAGCCGCTTGTCACCGGCCTCGATTATGATTGGCAGTTGATCGAAGGGATTGGCGATGAACTGTATTTCGTTACAAACAAAGGTGCGCCGAAGCTTAAAGTGGTAATTGCTGTTCCAAATGTTACGTGCCTTGCGATAAGTCCTGTTGTTTGTTCGAAGCCAGATGGCTGGGCGTTCGAAGACATCATCCCCGAACGCGCCGAAACACTCGCCCGCGCGCAGATTGTCGGCGACCGTTTGGTTTTGTCCTATCTAAAAGACGCGGCCTCAATGGCGATGATGACCGACCTCAATGGCAAGCCGGTCCAGCAGATTGCCCTGAACAGCATCGGCACCGCGTCGGGCTTCGGCGGGACACCCGGCGATCCGGAAACTTTCTACAGTTTTTCCAGCTTTAACCAGCCGGGGGCAATCTATCGTTTTGATAGCCGCACGGGCAAATCGACGCCCTTTGCGCTGCCGAAGCTGAGCTTCAAACCGGAAGACATCGCGGTTGGCCAGATTTTCTATCCTAGCAAAGACGGCACTCAGATCCCGATGTTCCTCGTCCACAAAAAGGGGCTCGATGTGTCGAAAGGCGCGCCGACGATCCTTTATGGCTATGGCGGGTTCAACATTTCTTCGTTGCCGGGGTACAGCCCGACGCGGATGGCGTGGATTCAGTCGGGCGGCGTTTTTGCTGTCGCCAACCTGCGCGGCGGCGGCGAATATGGAAAGCCGTGGCATGACGCAGGCCGCTTACTGAACAAGCAAAACGTCTTTGACGATTTCATTGCGGCGGGCGAATATCTGGTAGCAAAGGGGATCACCACAAAGGGTAAGCTAGCGGTTGAGGGGCGCTCCAACGGCGGCTTGCTTGTCGGCGCGGTGATCAATCAACGGCCAGACCTGTTTGCGGCGGGCCATGCAGCGGTCGGTGTGATGGACATGCTGCGTTTTGACCGCTTCACTGCGGGGCGTTACTGGGTCGATGATTATGGCTATCCGAACAAAGAGGCCGATTTCAAAAATCTGCTGACCTATTCGCCGTACCACAACATCAAAACTGGCGTTGAATATCCGGCAGTGATTGTTTCGACCGCCGATACTGACGACCGTGTGGTTCCCGGCCATAGCTTCAAATACACCGCTGCGTTGCAAGCCGCCGATACCGGCGACAAGCCAAAGATTATCCGCATCGAAACACGGGCGGGCCATGGCAGCGGCAAACCGACGGACAAGCTGATCGAGGAGTATAGCGAAATCTATGCGTTCTTGGCGAAGTGGACGGGGATGGAGTTTGCCGTCCAGTGAACGCTAGCTTTTGTTAAGCCAGCCGCGATAGTGAATCACCGGCCCGATGAGCGGAAGGCTGATCGGGACGTCGAAATGGAAGCGATCACCTTCGCCCCATTCGCGTGCGTTGCTTTTTGGTCCAAGGAACAGAGGCATTGGCAGGCCAAAGGCTGTCCATCGCGTCATGTGCATCCGCAGCCCGGTTTCGTCGCCCGACAGATCGAAATGAAAACGCAGTGGGCCGAAACGTTCCACGAGCTGCGCGCCCGCCTGCGATAAATGGCTTTGAAACCGGTGCCCACCAAAATCCCGGGTCCAGCACTCGGCTCCGTCTCGTTCGGTAAAATGGACGTGCAGCGTATGATCGCCCTCGGGCGGGAAGCGCATGATATTGGCAATCAATTTTGCAAGGATGTTGCCGCCGCGCGTTACCGTCGCCCGCCCCTCGGCACCGCCATCGCCGACGATGCGGTGCATTCCGCGCACAGCGGGTGGCAAGGCATAGAACGCATCGCCCATGACGCGAGCGTACAGCGGGCGGTATTCGGATTGGCTGCTTTGGTGCCGGATATGTAACTGGTCGAACAGCGGTTGGAAATCCTCCAGCGACAACAGGCCGCTGGCATCGCGTGCGCCGGGGGGCAGCGCATCGTCCGCCAATCGGCGTATCAGCAATTGTGCGGCCAGCACGGGGATTTCCGGTCCGTCGCCATCTTCGGCGATCAGTGTCCAACGGACGGTGCGCAGCTGATCCCCGCGCCGCCCATTCGCCTCGACGTGCATCGCCGACCGGTCGCTTCCGGCCCAGTTGGTTAGGCGCTGCAACGGCAGCAGCCAGCGCGCCAATGAAGACAGAGAACGCAGCCAACCCAGCCGCACCAGCCAGCCCAATGCCGCAATCGTTCGCAACTGAAAGGCAAATTCTGGTCCAGCATAAAATGTCATTGCCGGTTTGCCGCTTAGGTTGCTGGGTACCAGATCATGATCGGGCACATCGGCGAGTGCAACCAGCCGCCTGATTGGACGCACGCCGTCAACCGCAAAGCGCATTCGCCGCCTTTCGGACCAGCCAAAGACGCGCTGCCACCGCCGCCCGCGCCATAGGCGGAGCGGCTTTCCGGCATAGCTCAAAATCGCCGAGGCGACCGATGGCCCCGCGGTCGCCCGGTTTGAGGCGCTGATCGCGATTTCGACCGCATCAACCCGATCTAGCCCGATACACAGATGTCGCAGCACCGCGCCCGAAAGCGCCGGAACGCTCGACGCTCCGCTGATGATGCGCACGCCAGCCGCCTGAGCCGCAGCATCCAATTGACCAATGCCGGTCACAAAATCGCGCGCGTCAGCAAGATCAAGATAGTCGACCCTTGCGGCGATACACGCTTCGACCACGTGATACCCGCTACCTTGAAAAGGCCCGGCAGCGTCGATCAATATGGCGGGCTGCCATGTGCTCAACAGCACCGCGACATCACCATTCCGGTCTGCATAGATACCGCTTGCTTGGGGCAGGCTTGCTGCGAACACCTCGGCCTTGTTTGCATCGCGCCCTGCAACCAGCACCTGCCAACCATCAGATGCCAACCGCCGCGACAGGCGAGCGCCAAAGCCGCCATAGCCACCCAATATCAGAACGCGCTTCACAACAGCCGGTCGGCATATTCGGGCGCGGGCAGCCAGCAGGTGTCGCGCTGCCCAAACAGGCGGTAACGGTTGCGTGCGATCCACCGGTACATTCTATCACGTAAGGGGCGCGGCATGATGCTGAAAACGCGCATAGCCTTCCACGGCCAGCCCAGACCGGCATAAATGGCAAGCACCGCATCGCTATTGCGTAACGCCGTTTCGCCTTGCACCAAAATCATCGTTTCCGGATCGGCCGGATCAATCCCGAACTTTCTATACAGCGCAGCACCCGCCTCGCTTTGCATCGAGGCAAGGCGGAAATAGCCTTTACGATCATGCTTCAAAATGAATTGAGCATTTGCTGAGCATAGCAGGCAAAGCGCATCGAAAAGGATAATCGGGCGGTCAAGTGCGTCGCTAGTCATCGACTTGACCCTAGCCGCAGCACCGCTACGATCCAATGCGTAAACGGCGCGAAACACTTGCAAAATGCAAAAGCCATTTTGTGCATTGGGAGGAGAATAATGACCGCAACCGAATGGCACCCGCGCTCCGCCAGCTGGTGGGAACGGCACATGGTCCCACGCCTGATCGGCTGTGCGTGCGCGCAACCGCAGATTATGAAGGCACGCAGCCGCATTGTGCCGCAGGCATCGGGTGATGTCCTAGAGCTGGGCTGTGGCGGCGGCATCAACATGGCGTTTTATGATCCTGTAAAGATCAACAGCTTTTCCGGCGTTGATCCATCCCCCGCGTTATTGGAGCGAAGCCGCGAGGCTGCGCAGGCGATAGGTCTAACCGCCGATATTCGCGGTGGGGTGGGTGAAGCGTTGCCTTTTGATGATGCCAGTTTCGACACTGTGCTGATTACGTTTACGCTTTGCTCGGTGGATGACCAAGCCGCTGTCCTATCCGAAATGCGGCGCGTGCTGCGCCCCGGTGGCAAAGCCTTGTTCCTCGAACATGGCGCAGCACCAGATGCCGATGTGCAAAAATGGCAGAGACGCATCGAGCCGATTTGGAAACGCATCGGGGGCAATTGCCATCTGACCCGTGAAATCAGCAGTGCGTATGAAAAAGCAGGCTTTCGCATCGCGCAGGGTGACAAAGGCTATATGCCAAAATCACCGCGCCCGTTCAGCTGGATCGAATGGGGCGAGGCGCGGGTTCAGCCATGAAATTGAGGGTTGGTGTCGTGAAATTCTTGCAGCTTTTGGCGATTATGTCATTGCCGTCTGCCGCAATTGCTGCGCCAGATAGCGTGCCTGCGACGAACAAAGCTGCCGCTTTTGCGGGCAAAGAAACGCCAAAGGTGGTGGCGACCAAAAATCCATCGTTACCACCGATTATCGCGCCTCCACCACCGATGGCTGTGGCAGCGCGCGAATCTTTTCAACTGACGCTTTCGGATGATAAAAAGGTCATCCATTTGATGGGGAGTTTCCGCTCTGGCATCTCGACCGCGTTAAAAACAATGCTGGTCAAGAATCCGACTGTCGAGACGGTCGTGCTATCGTCGCCAGGAGGCTCGATGATCGACGGGATCGCAGTCGAAAAAATCATCCGGCAGCACAGCGTGAACACGCATGTCGAATTGATGTGCGCGTCGGCATGTTCCGAAGCATTTCAGGGCGGCAAGCAACGCACCGTTGCACCGACCGGGAGGCTAGGCTTCCATCAGGCAACACAGGGTATTTTTCAGGCGGCTTTGGTTGGCGATGAGCGCGAATCCGCGTCGAACCAACTGATCGTTGATATTTGGAAACGGCGCGGCCTTTCCGATGCCTTTATCGAACGCACAATGAAAACTTTAAACCGTGACATTTGGTTACCCAGCAATGCCGAGTTGCTGGCCGAAAACATAGTGACCAGCTTTACGGATGGCGGCGATCCCGGGATTGCGCCAGTCGGAAAATGGCAAAGTGCGGCGGCGATGGAGCAGGATGTCTTGACTGGCCCAATATGGGCCTATGCGCGAACCCATCGGCCAAAGCTGTATATGCGCAGTGCAATGGTGTTTTGGATTGGCGATACCATCGAAAACGATGCGGGGCCGCTTGAACAACTTGCTGAATCCACTTTGGTTGCAGCATTGCTTAAAGACACGGATTGGTTTTCGGATGAATTGCTATTGCGCTTCATCGCATCTGAACATGCCAATTGGACCAGTAAGTCTGACGTTGTGAACAAAAAATGCCGCGGCTCTTTTCGGAGCAATTTCCCGATTTCTTCCGGTGACATGGCGGCTGAACGGCAAGCTCTACTTTTGGATATAATGCAAGCGCATGACGGCGAACGTCTTGTGGAACCAAAGCGTTATAAGGCGGCGCAATCATCGGTGATCGAATTTTGGTCCGATATGGTGGCTATGGGCGAGTATGATTCCGACAGCGTGACACGGAATTTCTGCACCGAACCCGTCAACTATTATGACGCGTTGGCGCAGCTGCCCGAAGTGAAGCGTTTGGAGTATTTTCGGGCGTTGGCAGTGACCTTGCTACATCCAGCTCCGTCGCCCGTGAAACTGAACCTTCCTTAGATTAGGGTTGAAGAAATGACTGCCCCTAAATGGATCATCAACGCAAAGTCCCTTGCGCTTTCATGCAAGGTATGTTCTTTTAATGTTCCATTTTAATAAGGAGAGATTCGATGATTGGTTATGTGACATTGGGAACCAACGATTTAACTAAAGGTGCGGTATTTTATGACGCGATAGCGGCAGAAATGGGCACTGGACGGATGATGGAGTTTGACACCTTTATCGCTTGGGGAACGCCCGGCGGCGCTGCTGGCGTTGCTTTGACCAAGCCAGCCGATGGCAACACTGCGACAGTGGGTAACGGCGTGATGGTCGCTTTACAGGCGCAGGATAAAGCACAAGTCGACAGGCTGTACGCGATCGCGCTGGAACACGGCGGAACCTGCGAAGGCCCTCCCGGACCGCGCGGCGACACATTCTACGCGGCCTATTTCCGCGATCTGGATGGCAATAAACTCAATGCGTTCGTGATGGGCTAATCTGTGACTATGTGGGGCGGGTTACCGTCCCACACGTTGCAGCCCGGTGCCGTGCATTTTCAGCCAGCGGTCTGCGGCTTTACGGTCACCTTCAAAAAGTTCGTCGAGCCATGCATAAAACGACCGACTATGGTCCATGTGGCGCATATGGGCAACTTCATGGGCGATGACCGACCGGCGGACATGGGCAGGGGCCATTATTAGCCGCCAGCTGAGTGAAATGGTCCCGCGCGACGAGCAGCTGCCCCAACGGCTGCGCGGATCACCCAACGAAAGCGCTGGGATAGTTTCGCCGGCAGCTCGGCAATAATGCGCTATATCTTCGGTAAAGATCGTCCGCGCCTGGGATTTTAGCCAGCGTAAAATGCGGGCCTCGACCATATCGCTTGGGCCGCCCAGATGCAGCTCGCGGCTCTCGCTGCCTTCAACCAAGCGAACAGTGCGCGTGGCCGCTTCATTCCAGACAATCCGGTGCGGTTCGCCCTCAAACGCAACAGTCTCGCCCGGCTTTAAGGGCGAAACGGCAGGCGCGCTGTGTAGCCGTAGCGCGATCCAGTTCCGTTTTTGCAACACAAAATCCATCGCCGCATTGGTCGGCGCATAGGTCGGCATCGTGACCCGTATCTCGCGCTTTATGGCATCGGCGCGCATCGAAATACGTTTGGCGCGTGGGTTGCGCCGGATACGCACGGGCACAGTCTCTCCCTCGATATCCACTACCGGATCCCCGCCTTTGGGATCAGAGTGGTTGTTCGAGAATATGCTGTTCAAGAGGTCCAGCATGGAGCTCCGATATCGCTTTGCCGGTGATGGAATTTCCGGTCAGTTGTATAGTGTCGCGGCTGCCGCTAATCAGATAATGCCAATCGGGCAGAGGCTCGCCTGCATCACGCAACACATAGGCACAGGTTGATGGCAGCCAGAAATAGTCGCTGATCTTTCCGCGTGCCAAACGGATGCAATCGGGTACATAGCCGCGTCGCGCTTTATAATCCGAACATTGGCAGCTTTTCAGATCGAGCAATTTGCACGCGACATTGGTTGGATAAATACGGCCGGTGTCTTCATCCTCGACCTTGTGCAGGCAGCATTTGCCACAACCATCGCACAACGCTTCCCATTCATCGCGGCTCAGCTTATTGAGTGGACGTTCCCAGAATGACTCGGTGATCAATTCAGCGAACCCATTTTGCTAACTCGGCGGCGACGAGCTTTGCGTCGCCCTCATTGGCTTCGGTGTTTGGGGTATCGGCGGGTAAAATCGCGAGCGGCTTGCCATCAGGGCCCATCAAATAGGGCATCTGGCTATGGCTCATCAAATAGGCATCAGGCGTTGTTCCATCTACCTTTTGAAAATAAACTGCGAACGATTTTGCCGCTGCCGCAATTTCTGCTTCGGTACCGGTCAAGCCGACCAGCCGTGGATGAAAAGCTTCGACAAATTGTTTCAACTTTTCGGGCGTGTCGCGCGCAGGATCAACGGTGATGAAATAGGGCTGCACTTTATTCGCAAGGCCTGGATTCGCCTTTTCAAACGCGATGAGGCCAGCCATCAGCTGCTGCATATCGGGCGTGCAAATATCGGGACAGCTGGTGTAGCCGAAATAAACGATGCGGAATTTTCCGGCATCATCGGCGTAGCTCCGCTTTTTTCCATTCTGATCGGTCAGGGTAAACGGTGCGCCAATTTTGGCTCCAGCAAGCGGTGCTTCCGAAAACGGTGGTTGTGCGGGCTTTGAACTGCAAGCGGAAAGCATTGCCGCGAAGATAAACATTGTGACAAATTTGTTCATGACGTGGCCAGCAATGGTCTGGTACAGACGGAATTTCAAGCATTGTATCGGCGAATCAGGACAGGGATTATGGCAGCACATCGAAAAATCAGCTTTGCGGGTAAAATGCTACTGGGTGCAGCGGCGCTCAGCCTGTTTGCTTTGCCAGCGGCGGCGCAATTTTCAGACAGCTATAACTTCTTGAAAGCTGTGAAAGACCGCAAAGGCGAGGAAGCAGAAAAGTTTATCAATGTCCCGGGATCGGGCTTGGTTATCTTGAACACCCGTGCCGATGATACTGGCGAAACGGCGCTGCATATCGTCACAGCGCGCCGTGATTATGACTGGCTCGGCTATTTGCTTGGCAAAGGTGCGAAAGCCGATATCGCCGATAAAAAGGGCACGACACCGTTAATGCTCGCTACGCAATTGAGCTGGGCCGATGGTGCGCAGTTGCTGATTACCATGAAGGCGCAGGTCGACGCGACAAACCGCAGTGGCGAAACGGCGTTGATCCGCGCGGTGCAATTGCGCAATTCTGAAATGGTCCGCCTGTTGATGAAGGCGGGTGCCAATCCGGATAAGCAAGATTCGGTCGCTGGCTATTCGGCGCGGGATTATGCGACGCAAGATGGTCGTGGAAACGCGATCCTCGCTATCATCGAAAATGGCGGCAAAGCTGACGAAGCCAAGAAAGAAGAGGCGGCAAGCACTGGCGGCCTAGATTTTTCGGGGATTGAGGAAAAGCCAGCAAAGCCGGAATAGCCTATCCGGCGGTGAACTTCATCGCGACGCCGTTCATGCAGTAACGCTTTCCAGTGGGCTTTGGCCCGTCGTCAAAGACATGGCCCAGATGCCCGCCACAGCGCGCGCAATGGACTTCTGTGCGGGCGCTACCGATTTTATAATCCGTCGCTGTGCCAACACCTCCAGCGAGTGGTTTCCAAAAACTGGGCCAGCCGGTGCCGCTATCGAATTTTGTGCTCGAAGCGAATAATGGTTGTGCGCAACCGGCGCAGACGAAGGTGCCTTTGCGCTTTTCCTTATCTAGCGGGCTGGAATAAGGCCGTTCGGTGTCTTCCTGCCGCAATACACGATAGGCGGCAGGCGAAAGGGCCTTGCGCCATTCGGCGTCAGTTTTGGTGACCGCGAACTTTCCTTTGCGCGCATCGGCAGTCTCGCCGCAGCCAAAGGTCAATGCGATGCCCGCCAACCCTGCCGCGCGCAGCAATCCTCGTTTGGTAAAGTCCATAATCATCACCTTCTTTTGCCATTTCATATCAATAGATACGGTCGAAACAGGCAAAAGGTTTCATCTCAATATTTGGACAGCTCCACATCCATCGAGCGATAGCCATGGACGAAGCAACCCGCAACGCGGACCGGTTCTGCCACCACATTGGGACGAAGACGGCGGACGGCCATTTCCTCCAGCAAAATGCGGATTTGCAACTCCGCCAAGCGAGCGCCGACGCAGCGGTGGATGCCATATCCGAAAGACAAATGCCGCCGCGCATTTTCACGATCAACGATCAGCTTGTCGGGGTTTTCAAACACGCTTTCGTCGCGATTTGCCGAGATATACCAAAGGCCCAGCTTATCACCCGCTTTGATCGGGGCGCCGAACAGGTCATGATCCTGCAACGCGGTGCGGCGCATATGTGCGAGAGGTGTCTGCCAACGGATAATTTCGCTGACGGCATTGGGGATGAATTCAGGATGCTGCTCCAGCTTTTCGCGTTCATCCTGAAACTGATGCAGGCCATAGGCATAGCCCGACATCGAATTACGCGTCGTATCGTTTCCGCCGACGATTAACAGGATCAAATTCCCCATATATTCAAATGGCGTCATGTCCTTCATCGGCGAATGGATCATCCGGCTTATCAGGTCTGGTGCTTCGCCTTTGTCTTTGCGCTCTTCCCAAAGCCGTTGAAAATACGCGCCCATTTCGTACATTTTGGCAAGGCGAAGCTTACGGTTTTCGGATGTGCGGAACAGTTCCACATCCCCCGCCCAATCGGACCATTCGGTCAGCAACCGCCGGTCTTCCCACGGGAAGTCGAAAATCAGCGCGAGCATCTGCGTGGTCAGCTCGATCGAAACCTTGTCCACCCAATCGAACGTTTGCCCCACGGGCAGGCTGTCGAGCAAATCGCCGGTGCGTAGCCGAATATCCTCGGTCATCCGCACCATTTCACCCGGCGTAAAGGCAGGCGCAATCACACGGCGCTCCTCGGTGTGCTTGGGTCGATCCATCGCGATGAACATCGGCATCACGACGCGCTCATCCTCTGGCACAGGCTCGGCCAGCGCGTCATCATCGACCAAAGTAATCCCGCCATGTTCGAACGAGGACGAATAGATATCGGGCAACGCCTCGACATGCTGAATCGCTTTCAGCGTGGAGACATTCCAATATGTCCCAAACGAACTGTTCTCGATCTTATTAATCGGCGCCCGTTCGCGCATGTCCTTAAACACCGGATGCCAGCGGTCCTCGACGTAAATGTCGGATTGCGTAACGTCATACGGATGCGGCGCAGCGTTCACCTCCCACGGCAAAGTGTCCGCATTCTGGGTCGCGCTAAAATCGGGGGCTGTGGCCATTTCGGGAGTCCTCTCAAACTTTTTGGCAGACTGCCATTACTGACAATAATGTCAATCCCGTTTCGATATGCAACTGGATTTTGCGGCGGGACGACGTATCCGCAAATAATAGTTGCAAAATGATACCTATCTGTCAGCTATGGCCTCTACGCACCAAAGCAAGGAACCCATCGCATGATCGTTTATGGTACCCCCGTCTCGCCCTTTGTCCGCAAAATATTGTCGTACTTGATCGAACGCGAGTTGGCCTATGAACTGGTTGCAGTCGGCATCGCCGATCCCAATCCCGATTACGCCGCGGTCAGCCCCTTTCGCAAAATGCCCGCGATTAAGGACGGCGATTTCGGCATTTCCGATAGCTCGGCAATCCTGACGTACCTCGAGGCAAAATATCCCGGCTCCACACTGACCCCCGATAGCGCAGAGGATAAGGCCCGCGTCGCATGGTTCGATGAATTTGCCGACACCATGTTGACCGCAACCGGTGGCAAGATTTTCTTCAACCGCGTGGTCGCGCCAAAATTCATGAAGCAAGAAGGCGATGAAGCCGCCGCAAAGCTGGGCGAGGCCGAAATGCCAAAGCTGTACGCCTATCTGGAAAGCGTGATCGACGGTTCAGGCTATCTGGTCGGCGGAAAGTTCACCATCGCCGATATTTCGGTTGCCACTGCTCTGGGCAACCTACGCCCCATGGGCCATGGCCCCGATGCCGCCGAATATCCGAAGACCGCCGCTTATCTGGATGCGATCTACGCCCGCCCCAGCATCGCCGGACCGCATGGCCATTTTGAGAAAATCTATGCGCGGGTCGCGGGATGAAAATAACCATATAGGTAAATTTATATTGACATCGTAACGCTGATGTGGCAAATATTGTCATAACGGGAAAATGTGATTCGGGGCCGGGGCGGTCCTCTCCAAATCGGAGGGGCTGCCACCGGCCCCTTTCTTTGGGCGAAAGGATTTTGGATATGGTGTTCGGCAAGAAATCTGATGCGCCAAAAAGGAGAGCATTCGGCGTCGCGGCGCAGCGCGCCTTCTTGTCACATTTGGCGCAAACAGCGAATGTGTCCGCCTCGGCAAAGGCGGCGGGTGTCACAACCTCGCCGGTTTATGATCTGCGCCGGAAATCGGAGGGCTTTCGTGCGCAATGGCTCGCGGCACTGTGTGAGGGCTATACGCGGCTAGAGGCAAATTTGCTCGCCGAGGCGCTGGCACCCGCATCGGGCAATCTGAAAGACAGCACGTTTAAGCTGCGCCAGATGAAAATCCGTTTGGGCTCGAGCCTGCTTGCAGCACACCGGACGTCCGTGCGCGGCGCAGGTCCGGTGTCGCCACAAAAATCGCGCGACCCAAAAGAGGTGAAGCTGCGGCTGGAAGCCCGCTTTTCAGCGATGCGCAAAAGGTTAAGCGATGACAGCACTGGCGAACAGTGAGGCTGTCGGCATGCCGGTGAAGAAGGTTCACGCCAGTCGCGGCAAAGTCGCGCGGGCGGAACCGGTCGCGGCTCTGTATGAGACAGGGAAGGCGTTCCACGCTGGGGCGTTCCCTGAACTTGAGGACGAACTCTGCGGGCTGATTTCAGGCGGAGGCTATGAAGGGCCGGGGCGCTCCCCCGACCGCGCCGACGCGCTGGTTTGGGCGATGACCGAATTGATGCTGGGCAAACGCGGTGTGGAGCCACGGGTGCGGCAGCTTTAAAACTTACAGGAGTTTTGCATGAAAATCTTCGGCTGGAAATCGGCCGGGCGGGCTTTGGCGCGTCCGGGGAAAACGCATGTGCCACTTACGCGTCCTTTTGGTTCGCGGTTCTTTGGCGGTGGCGGCGGGCTGGGCGAGTGGCCGCAATCCTATGAGGCGCAGATGCGTGAGGGGTATTTGAATAATGCCATCGCCCAGCGTGCAGTGCGGTTGGTGGCGGAGGGGGTGGCGTCGGCGCCGCTCTCTGCTTCTGACGATGCGGCGCTGGCTTTGGTTAATGCGACCAGCGGCGGGCAGGCTTTGTTGGAGACATTGGCGGCGCAAATGTTGTTGCATGGCAATGGCTATGTGCAGTTGCTGACGGCTCCCGATGGTTCGCTGTGCGAGCTATATGCTTTGCGGCCCGAACGGGTTTCTGTTGAGGCTGATGTGCGCGGTTGGCCCGCGGCGTTTCGCTATAAAACGGGCGAGGCGGTGACCCGCTTGGGCGCGAACGAATTGATCCATACGGGCAGCCGGATAGAACTGGTCGAAGGGTGCGATAAAACCATCGCGACTTGCAGCACGCGTTTCAGCAACGCGATCAACTTTCGCGGCGAACCCTATTTGCCCGGCAACGACATACTGACGCGTTATCCGGGCGCGGGATCGTGACGCGACCGACCGGAGACGCGATTGCAGAACGCGCATTCAGCCAGATCGGCACGCCATTCCGGTTGCACGGCCGCATGCCGGGTGTGGCCTTGGACTGCGTGGGGCTGGTCGCTTATGCAATTAATGCAAATAACGTAGTTCGCGATTACAGCCTAAAGGGTGTGAAATTTTTGACTATATTATCCCATTTGGATAATTGCGATTTAGATATTGTCGGCGATTATTCCACCGTTTGCGATGGCGATGTCGCGGTTGTCACCTGTAGCCCGCAGCAA
>JBEBKE010000048.1:0-16288 GCA_040079555.1 Sphingorhabdus sp.
TGTCTTTAACAACCACTTGGGCAGTCGGCTTTGAGTGTTTTGCCTTCACCTTCGTTCCTTACAGTCACTAGGATGAACCCAAAACACTCTCCTATTTTATGCGGCCAATCTGTCTATTGAATGCTGACGGGGGACACGCCGCAGTATCTCTGCCAGCTGCATTCGATCATGATGCAGCTGGCTGTTCGTCGCCAAATGAGTGTATCGTCGATCCGACGACTTCAATACACACTGAACCTTACTTCGCGTATTGGGGCATCTTTTTTTTGCCTTTCGGTTCAGCTTTATCTTGGCCCAGCAAACCGGGTGCCACCCGCCCCAGCTATTGAATTATGGGGCAGCCGGGTCGGGTAGCTTTCTCACGTCAATGCTCGCGACCCGAGCGCCAAAGCATTTGCGTGAGAGGTTCGGTAAGATATTGCAGTGCTGTTCGCTTGCGCAGCGGGATCATGACTTCAGCCGGAAGGCCGGCCTTCAATGCTCCTTCTTTGCGAACTCCCCGAATTTTGTCGATCTCGCTCGGCGGTACAACCACTTCAACCATGAAGAACCGTTCTCCGGTCCGCGTGTCTTCCAGACTGTCAGCCGAGATTTTGGCGACTTTGCCAAAAAGGATGGGGATGTTTTTTTCTTGCAAGGCACTGAACCGCACCTGGGTTTCCATGCCAATCTTGATGTCGTCCGCATCATTGGGCGACGCTTTTGCCTCGACCACGAGCGCACGATGGATCGGCACGATTTCCATCAATTTTTCACCCGGCCCGACAACGCCGCCCACGGTGAAAACATTCAGACCCACAACTTTGCCGGTCGCTGGTGCCCGCAGCATGGATGCTTTGAGCTGTTCTCGCGTTGCCGTCAGTTTCGGCAGCAGTTCGTCGAGCCGCACTTGCACTTCTCGCAGTTGGGTAGCGGCCTGTTCGATGACCTGCCGACTGATCGAAACGGCTTGCAGTCGCGATTCCCCGATCGCTTCGGATGACCGCGCAATTTCTGAACCATAGGCACCGAAATCCCCATCGAGACGCGCTGCTTCGCGTTCCATTGCCCGGATTTTGTTTTTCGCAACAAAGCCACGCTCAGCCAATTCTTTCATTCCGCCCAGCTCTTCACCGATCAGTGCCTGCTGACGGCGGTTCGCGTCCCGCTGATGTTCGAACGAACCAATTTGTGCACTATGCTGCTGGATTTGCTGGCCAATGATGCTGCGCTGTGCCGCAATCGAGCTTCGGCGCGCTACGAAAAGTGATTTTTGACCGCGAAATGCTTCTTCTGCCAAGGCGAGATCCTGTGGCGTCATGGCAGAAAATTCTGCAGGCCTGCTCATAGCAGACCGCCCATCGCGCTCCGCCTCCAGGCGGGATCGCATGGCAAACAGGTTCGCGACCTCGCCTGCCATGCCCTTTTCCGCCGCCACCAGTTCGGACGCGGAAATGGTGACCAGCAAGTCCCCCTTCTTGACCAATTGTCCTTCGACAACGTCTATGGCCGTCACGATGCCGCCGTCGCGGTGTTGCACGGCTTGTCGATTGCCCGAGACTGCCACCACGCCTTGCGCCATGGCACCTGCATCTAGCGGTGTGATGGCGGCAAAGCCCAACAGGCCGACAAAGAATAGTCCGGCAATTAGCCAGCCTTTGCGTAACTCCTTTTTGGGCGACAGCAATTCCTCAAGGCTCTCCTCGAGCGAGGGTACGGATGGCAAATCGTTCATCGGGTTACGCCTGCTTCATTTCGACGACGTTGCTTTGATCCGCTGCCTTTTGAAGAGCAGCAATAATTTCATCGCGTGGTCCCTGGATCGACACGGTACCCTCAGACAGCACGATCAGCCGGTCTGCCAGGCCAAGCAATTGCGGCTTGTGAGAAATCAATAGGATCGTCTGCTTTTGAAGACGCGCCGCTTCCAGTGTTCTCGCCAAGGCCTGCTCTCCTGCGGCATCCAGCGCAGAATTTGGTTCATCGAGGATGAGCAGTTCGGGATCTCCAAAAAGCGCGCGCGCCAACGTCACGCGTTGTGCCTGACCGCCAGACAAGCGATATCCGTTTTCGCCGACCCGGGTGCCGTATCCCTCAGGCAGTTGCAAAATCAGGTCGTGGATCCCCGCCAATTTGGCGGCTTTAACGGCGCGTTCCGCAACCACCTCTGCGGTATCGCCAACCTCTGCTGAAAATCGCGAAATATTCTCCAATATGGAACCGGGAAGCAGTCCGCAGTCTTGCGGTAGATAGCCAATATGGCGAGCCAGTTGGTCGGGATCCCAGCTTTCATATTCCGCACCGTCGATGCGGACTTCGCCCACGTCTGGGGCAATGGCTCCAGAGGCGATCCGAGCCAGTGTCGATTTGCCCGAACCCGATGCACCCAAAATGCCCACGATCTCACCAGGTTCAGCATTAAAACTGATCCCGCGAAGGATGAAGGCGCTGTGGTCGGCATTGCGAAGCGCAATTCCAGACAAATGCAGATGACCCTCCGGATTCGGCAGGATCATTTTCTGTTGTGCGGCAGGGTCGGCTTTCTCGAACATCTCGGCCAGATTTTTCATCGATTGGCGCGCTTGAACCAGTTGTGGCCACGCACCAACCAACTGCTCGATGGGTTGCAGTGCACGGCTCAACAGAACCGATCCAGCAATGATCGCACCCGAAGAAATATGCCCGCCAACCGCCAGCCAGGCAGCAGCGCCAAGCGCCAGCGATTGCAGCAGCATCCTGATAAATTTAACCGTCGAGTTTGACCCCGTCGCCTTTAATTGAGCCAGTGCCGCCAAGCGCAACCCTTCATTACGCTCAAGAAGCTGCCGGTTGATCATGGCGCGCCGCATGCCGAGGACGCGGACGATTTCGGACTGGGAGCTGATCATATCTTGCGCTGCATAAGCGCGCGCTGTCGCTTGATGCGACTGGCCCAGTCCATCACGGACCGAACGTTCATTCATAAATGCCAGCGCGACAAGCACCGCTCCCCCCGCCACGATCAACAGCCCCAACACCGGGTGCAGCATGAATGCGACCAGCAAATATAAAGGCGTCCAAGGAGCATCAAACAACGCCATTGCACCGGGCCCGACCATCGCTTGCCGGATCGTGTCAAAATCGCGCATTGCCTGCCCGGTGACCGCACTGTTGCCGCGCAAATTGTCACGCGACAAAATCCGGTCAAAAATCTTGCCAGCCAGGATGTCGTTTAGGCGCAACGATGCCCGGATCATCAAACGGGACCTTGTGCCGTCGAGTTTGGTCAAGACCGCAAGCGCCAGACCCAACAATATAGTCAGCCAGAAAAGCGTCGCAATGCCACCAGTTGGGACCACACGATCATACACTTGCATCATGTAAAGCGTTGGCGCCAGGAAAAGAATATTCACCAATGCGCTGAACGCCGCGCTGGAAATAAAATAGCTTTTGCATTCCTTGATCGCGTCGGCAAGCGGTGCGGGAAGCTTACGTGTCAAATAATCCATTGGAATGCCCCATTTCCATAATTCCAAGTCTTATAAACCCGAAAGCTGACGCGGAGCTGCTCCGCGCCAGACTTTCGTGCATGCGGACTTAGGGTATCCAGTGCCCATTATTGTCGTGATGCCATTGGCTGCCACGATGATCGTCCCAGAGCCAATTTTCGACATGATGCTCGGCAGCGACGGGCCCCTGATCGGAATTCAGGACGCCAGAGAGGGCAGAGCCTGCCTTGCGCGCAAGTGGGGCCAATTCCTCATATGCCGGGACATCTGCAATCGAACGCCCTAGCCCTGAACTACCCAAATTGCCGCTGGACAGTGCCTGAAGCCAGCCATTATCCAGTGCTGGCACCGCTTCGACGATAGCAGATCGTTTTTCCGGCGATCCGTTATTCGGAAGGTCGGCCAATCCACCACCAACAACATCTTGGGGACGCTGGTTGCCCACGAAAACGTCGCCGCCGCCATTGGTATTGAACACAACCCGGTGCGCCGAAGTAAGGCCGGAAATATCCACCGTATCCTTGGCCATACTGCCTTCGACAGTAATGGTGTTGTAGCGCAGACTGGTTGTTGTGAAGTCGCCAACAACGCGGATCGAGTCACCGCTGGTTACGACGTTGGTGGTGCTTCCCGGTGTGGGGTTGTTGGCATTGCTGCCCGCAAGCGCGCCGATGGCATTTGCGGACGTTAAGACCTTGATTTCCTCAATTCCGGTCAATTCCGAAATCACGGATTGTGGCCCAGCACCGACCTGGCGGGTGATCACAATTTGCGTCGCCGCATTCAGCCCCACTCCAAAGCCCGCGGCAATGGCCGCTACTCTGGTGTAGATCACAAAGTTTTCTGCCGAGGCATCGCCAACCAATTCGAACGTATCGCCAGCAACGCCGTTTGCGCCGCCATTGATGAAGTCACGTCCGCCTGTGCTGGACTGTGTGATGACGTCGTCGCCAGAGCCCGCCTGGATATTGTCGTTTCCATTGCCGCCGTTAATGGTATTATTGCTGCCATTGGCCTGAATGAAATCTCCAAATCCGGAGCCAATCACATTTTCGATGCCGCTCAGACTATCCTGGGTGGTCCATGGGGTTGCAGCCGTAACAGTTCCTGCCGTCACTGCGGTTTCATGGACCCAGTTTGAAGGCAAATTGACATGCACGGCGCCCGATGCGGTTGAGTAGTCAACCGTATCGATGCCTGCTTGACCAAGAACCGCGTCAGCGCCTGCACCCGGGGTGAAGACATTGGCACCTGCCGAGCCGACCAACCGATCACCAAAGGCCGAACCAATGGCATTTTCGATGGCAACCAATGTGTCTGTCGAAACGACCGCTGTTGCACTGGTGACAGTTCCGGTGGTCAAAGCGGTTTCGCGTACCGCGTTGATGGGACCATTGGCGCCGCCTCCAGCAGTACCCAGATTGACCAAAACGCCACCCGTAGCACCGCTATAATCGACAGTGTCAACGTTAGCACCGCCATCCAGAATGTCGGCCCCTGCGCTGCCGACCAATCGGTCGTTACCGGCAAGCCCAGTCATATTGTCAGGGCTTGCACTGCCGGTCAGGACATCTGGTCCAGCTGTTCCGACCACCTGATTATGCGTATCGTCATTGGTGATCGTGCCCGCTGTCGAAGCACCGATTGCCGCGCCGATTGCGTTCGACAGGCCAAGTGCCACCGTTTCATTGGCTTCAAGCTGGATATCACCATTGATGGCAACGGTCACAGTCTGGGTCAATGGATCGCCCGGATTGAAGGTCAGCGAGCCAGCAAGCGACTGAAAGTCGTTGTTGGCAAGCGTCGCTGTGCCGTCAGCTGCTGCATAGTCAACCGTGATGGCTGATGCCGAGGCACCGGAAAGCGTGACAGTGAAGACCATATTGGTCGTTCCCGCATTGCCTTCCACAACCGTGGCGCCCGAAACCGACAGCGTGGGCAATGCCTCATTGTCGTTAATCGTTCCGGTTGCCGATGCAGCCGCAACCGTTGCACCCGCGACATTGCTCAGACTGACCGAAAGCGTTTCCGCCGTCGCCTCATAAAGCGCATCATCGAGGACCGGCACGGTTATCGTTGCCGAGGTTTGCCCAGCCGCGATAGTCAGCACACCCGAAGTCGCCGTATAATCCAGTCCAGCTGCTGCTGTGCCATCCGCCGTCGCAAAGTCGAGTGTGACAGGCAGACCCGACGCTTGATTCAGGCTGACGGTGAAGACCAGCGATGTTGCGCCACCTTCGGTTACCGCGACCGGATCGGAAATCGAGACTTCCGGCATCACGTCCGCAGGGTCGATCTGGATCGTCGCTGTGGAGGCCGCTGAGTTCGACGTATCGGCGCTCGAGAAGTTGACCGAATAGGCTTCAACGCCCTCATATACGGCATCCTGCGCTGCGTTGACCACAAGCGTAGCGGTCAACGAACCCGCCGGGATCGTCAATGTGCCTGTCGCCAGTGCATAGTCGTCGGGCGAAACCGCAGTTCCGTCAACTGCGGCATAATCGATGACAATATCCTTGCCAGCAACCACATCCAGCGAGACCGTGATTGTCGCTACGCCGCCTTCATCGACTGTCACGCTATCCACTGTCAGTGCCGGTTTGGCATCATCGTCGGTGATCGTTGCCGTCGCGGTGGCGCTGGCATTCAGCGTGTCGCCGCTGCTGATCGTGATGCCAAAGGATTCGGCATCTTCATACAGCGCATCGGTTGTGATCGGAACCAGGAAGGTAGCGCTTGTATTACCAGGATTAATGGTAACGCTGCCACCGGTCGCGTCAAAATCGGTTCCGGCTAAAGCTGTATCTCCAGCTAGTGCATAGCTAACACTGATTGGAAGGCCGGAGACAATGTTAAGGGCAACGGTTACCAACGCATAATTGGTGCCGGATGTGCCTTCGACAACGGTGACATCTGCGACCGACATCGTCGGCGGTGCATCGGCTCCGTCATCAATCGTCGCCACACCCTGTGCATCCGCCAATGTTGCGCCGTTGGTCGGTGCTGACAGGTCCACGGTGTAGGTTTCGTCGCCTTCGAACGACAAGTCCCCGTTGACCACGGTCGTCACATTCGCCGACAATTGCCCTGCGGGGATCGTTACGGTTCCGGTTGCGGCGACATAGTCGCTACCCGCAGCCGCTGTGCCATCGGCAGTCGTATAAGTTACCGTAATGTCATGCGGGTAAATATGGTCGAGCGACACTGCGAAGACCGCATTGGTCGTTCCAACATCGCCTTCGACAACCGTCACATCGCTGACACTGATGGCCGGCGGGGTAACCATTTGGGCAAACGTAAAGACCGGTGCATTAGCAGCCGTCCCGAACTGGAACTTCTCGACGTCAGCAACCAGATCGCTTCCGGTGGCAGCACTGGTGATGCGGAGCACATTGTGTCCGGCAAAGTTCACCTGCTCGATCGTATAATTGTTCGGATTGCCCGAAAGGATTAGTGTATCCACACCGGCTGCATCGCTGCCGCCGTCGCCGAGTTTGAGGTCTTGGAACTGTTTGGACCGCAGCATTTCGGTGAAATGCTTTTCATAGTCCGCACCGCCAAGCTGCGTGTTTGCAGCATCGATCAGGCCGCTATTGTCGAGCGCGTCGTCCCACGCCACACGGTTCGATGCACCCTGATACAGCTGGTCCATCTGTTCTTGGGTATAGATGCCGGTGTGGGTCAGGCCCACATCTTCGATACCCGTTGCGTTGGCATTATCATTGTTATTGTTGTGGTTATAGGCCGTCTGGTATTTGCCGATGACCTCGTCCAGACGCATTGTGCCACCGATGATGATGTCATCTCCGGCACCACCAACAAACTTGTCGCTGCCCGTACCGCCGATCAGCCAGTTGTCGTTGGCATCGCCGGTCAGCGTATCATTGCTGTTGGATCCGGTGATGGCCTCGATTTGGGTTGAAGCCGGAACCGGAGTGGTGCCGTCGATCTGCACTTGTGGATTAGCCTGGTTCAGCAAATCAAATGCTATGCCGTTCGCCGATGCCACATTGTCCGAGAAATCGATCATGTCGAAGCCGTTATCGGTGACACCGTCTCCGCCCAGCACCTCGTCGGGTCCACCGCCAAGCGCTTGAGATGGATTGCCCGGACGCAAGATATCGTCGCCGTTGCCGCCGTACAAAATATCCTGGTCAGCGCCACCGACAATTACGTCATCGCCATTGTCGCCGTACAGGTTATCGCCGGTAATGCCGCCATCGATAAAGTCGTTGCCGTCGCCGCCATGGGTGAACGGATCGGTTTCGCCTTCGCCGAAGATGCGGTCATCGCCGCCGCCACCAGCCAATTTGTCGATCCCGATACCGCCATGGATTTCATCGTTACCCATGCCGCCCATCAGCTGATCGACACCTGCCGCTGCTGTGGCACTGGAGTCGCCGGCAATATAGTCATCGCCTGCACCGCCATCGGCCAATTCGGCACCATCGCCGCCAATGATCCGGTCCTTGCCGTCGCCCCCATATAGACGGTCAATGCCGTTACCGCCGTAGATGATGTCGTTGCCGCCATCGCCATAAACGGTGTCATCGCCGCCGCGGGCATAGATGAAGTCGTCATATTTGGTGCCGACAATGACTTCGGTCGATTCCGCGCCCGAATTGTCTGTGCCATCGATACCGAGGCCGCCATTAGGGGCATTCGGATCGGTGACGCGGGTATCGCGGATAAACTGCTTGTTCGTAACAACGCCGGTCACTGGATCAGTGATGCGGACGTTGATCGTCTGTCCATCGCGACTTTGTGTGTTGCCACCGTCGGAGTAGATACCCATGGTATTACCAACAGCATTGATCAGATTGCCATATTTATGGTTGTTGTTAACGGTGTTGGTGTCGTCTCGCGTCGCCCCAAGATCATAATACTGATCATTATAGGAGAAGGCGCTGCCGCCCATATGGGTCAGGCCGGTGTTGCGTTCGATAATATCCTTGAACTGGCCGCCACCGATTTCATCGGCAAACTGCTGGTTCACCAAACGGTAGAGATAGTAGAAGCGATCACCATCCTGCAGGCGCTCCATCTGGTCAACAAAGACCAGGTTGAAGGTTTCACCCAGCAGGCCGCCGGTCACATGTACTTCGGCCAAACCACCGAGCCAGGTGTCGATCATGTCGACGCCGCGATCACCGCCATTCATGAAGTTGAAAGCGTAATCAGAGGCATAGGCTTCGAAATCGGCGTCGGACATTGCGTCTTGGACAAGGCCAAGGCTCTCAGCCAACAAAACCGCTTCGGCAGTGTCAGCATAGGTACCTTCGTTCAGCGCCATGATCGCTTCCGCCTTGCCCACGTCGCCGTCAAACGAATAGGCGGCAATGAAGTTCACAAGATTGTCCGGATGGCCCATGTTGGCGCCAAAATCGGTCCATCCGGTATAGGCTTCAAGGCCCACAGCCGTGCGGAATTCGTTGAGCGCCGGAATGCCGACATCACGACCACGAGCGATATTGATCGCGGCAAGGTCTAGCGGCAGACCCAGCAATCCCTGATTAAGGGCTGGCGTGATGAATTCGTCGATTTCATTGCCTTGCTGGTGGGTCATGCCCAATGCAATCGCCGCCGGTCCAAGATCCGCAAATTCATCAGGATTGAGGAAAGCGAGCTTCAGAGCATAGCCGGTGATCTTTCCGGTCAGACCATGATCGGGATCGATTGTGTCGATCGTTTCGCGTAGTTGCGAGTGGCCAAAGCGGAAAATCGACTGTGCATATTCAAGGCTGACGGTCGGATCTTCACTGTTGGTGTAGCCCACAAATTCCTTGATGTCTGGAGTTACCGTGCGGGCATATTGGTCAATCGCGACGTGCTGATATTCCATTTCCACGGTCATCTTGGCTGCTTGGAACATCACGTCGAGATCCCACGCGATTTCGCCGGCCTTTTCGTAATTGCCGGTCGTGGCATTCCACGTAACGTCTGTCGCATCCCATTTCTGGAACTGCTTCATATATTCGGCGTCATATTGACCATCAGCCATGGCGCCATTGCGCGCATCGGCTTCGCGGTAGATCGCGGCTTTCAGATTTTCGATCTGGAAATTATGCTCTTCATGGAACACGTGGTGGACCGTGGTGAGGCCGAAATTCTCGTTCACGCGGCCATCGCCAGCAATATAGTGATCGCCAACTGAGGCGAGCAACAGTGTGCCGACCGCAGAGGTGACGGCTTCTGTGGCGGGAAGATAGTCGATTGCCGAAGTGCTCATCACGCTCATATTGGCGAAATTGACCCAGAGCATCATTGCGTTCGCGCCGGTGTAAGTACCAGCCGGAATGTCGTGCATGGGATTTTCGTCGACCGGAAGTGACGAGCCGAGAACCAGTGTCAAGTCATCGCCGACCAGACCGAAGCTGTCGCTTGCGCGGATCGCTCCATTAGCTACGTTGCCAAGATAGGCGATAGCGTCAAGCACATCCTGCGCTTGTGTCGTTTCGGCGCCATCCTGAATGCCATTACCGTTCAGATCGTTGAAGCCGACATAGGTATCTTCACCAATATCCTGCGTTCCGTTGTGGTTGGCATCGTTGAAGCCGGTGCTCGAAAGCAGGTTGGCGGCATCAAAGCGCGGGTTCATGTCAAGGATCAGGGCTTGCCCGCTGTTGTGGAAATTGAATACATCGTTCCACGAAATGTCGTCGCGACCCGTTGCTACCGCATGAGCGCGAAGCTCGTTCAGTGTCGGCAAAGTTTCATGCGTCAATGTACCATCGGGCTTGGTCCATGCTTCGGCGAGCGTGTGCCCGTTGAGCATGTTCATGCCAGCCTTGAACATGCCGGTGACCGGATCCAAAACCCATTCGCGCAGGAATTCCGTAACCGCCGCATCCGAGCCATAAGTCTGGCTTTGGTCGATAAATGGCGACGTATGGTTCAGATATTCGGGATTGCCGTCCGCATCAAAGCCAGCGACATTGGCGCGTGAAATCGTGATCGAAGTGGCCGGGCGACCGTCGGATCCTGTGACACCATAGAGTGGATCATCGGCGGCAAATGCGATTTTAATCGTTTTGCCTTGAGCACCCTTGTCAATGAAGTCGAGCCCGTGATCGAAAAACTGGCCAAAAATCGTAAACCAGCCATTGGTGGGTGACACGCCGGGATTCTGTGCGCCAATGAAATATTCGCCTTCACCGGGTGTTCCGGCAAAGCGGGCTTGGGCGTCCTGGATGCCCAACGATTGGAGCATTCCCCAATCGGCCACGGTGGCAACACCGTTGGTGTAGTCAATATGTCCATTGCCATCGAGCTGGAAGTTTACGCCGCCGGTCGTCGTCAGCAGGCTGATCATACGCGGCGTATAATCAACGATATTGTCCATAACGATTACAGGGTTTTCCGGATCGGTCAGATCCTGCGTGATCGCATAATTGGTGGTCGCGCCGTTGGCGTGGGTGCCGGAAAATCCACCTGCTCCACCAAAAGCATTGGCGAAAGCATTATTTGCCCAATAGGCATCGGCGTAAACGGCGTTGCCGAACTGGTCGGTACCCGCCTCGAAACCTGCCTCTCCGGTTACATAGACGTGGCCATGGCTGTTTTGCTCATATTGAGCAGCAACGGTGCGCAGAAATGGCTGATCGACTGTCCCGTAGGTTGAATTCACAAGATTGAGGTTATTATTGAGCCCGGCAACGTCACGCAGTCCGTAGGAGGATGTGGTTGACGGAAAAGAGGGGCCGTACAGGTTTAGCGCAACCACAGCAGCCGCATTGATTTCATCCGTTGTCAGGACATTGTCGCCATCGACATTATCCCACAGCACGTTGCCGTCGGCATCCAGCAAATCGCTATAGCCGTCCCAGATCGGGTTTGCATGGCCGTCAAAAATCGCGCCTGTGCCATCCCAGTTGATGATCGCATTGCCGTCGGCGTCAAAAAGAGGCCGGAAATTGATTTGACGAAGAATGAATTCAAGGTCGGTTGCATTGAAAACAAACGGCTTAAGAGCTGAACTGTACATAAAATCCCCCTTATCGCGAAAAGCACCCCTGCTCCGCGTGATTGCATTTTAACTATCTCGATCAGGTCTAAGCGCGACCCCATTGCATTTTCATGCTGCGCCTTTTCGATTGATTACTTTTTACAATCTGAGGCGGGAATCTTCAATCTGTGTTAACCAATATGGCAGCCCTTGCCCGGACAGATATTTCTAACATTGTGTAAAACAATATAAAAATGCTCTAAAACAGCGATATGAGTGGCTATTATGGCAGCCGCGAATGCCGTCGGCTTGTTTCAAAAAAGGACACTCTACACGGCTGACAACAATGAGCCCGTTTTCCTACCAGGCAAAAATGCGCATTTTGGAAGTCGAGTCGCAGTCGAGTCGCAATCACAGGATTCAATGATGATGAAAATTTTGAGAAAGTGAAGCAAAGCTACAATAAATGATAAATAGCAGCTTTGCTTCACTTTAATGACAGCTTCGCGACAACTTAGCCATTGCACGGACTGTCACGTGCGACCCATTCGGGTTTACCAAGCGCGGGGCAATTTGCGTCGTTGGTAAGATTTACAGTTAACATCGCACTCTGCAATCAGCCTGACAATTTTGCGCGGAAAGCAAATTATGTAAAATTATCTTTCCACTTTGTCAGATTTACGACAGCTTCGTTGCATAAAGGGATGGCAGGGGAACTTCCTAAATGCGTATTCTGGTCATCGAAGATGAAGCTGATCTGTCACGACGGCTGTGCGACCGCCTGGCAAGCGGGGGCTTTGTGGTCGAAGCAGTTTGCTCGGCCGAGGCAGTGTTCGACTTGCCCGACCCCGAACATTGGGCTGCGATAGTCGTCGATATCGGCCTGCCCGGAATGAACGGTATTGAATTCATCAGCCGTTGGCGCCAGCTCGGTTACAATACTCCTATGCTCGTCTTGTCGGCAAAAGGATCATGGCAGGAGAAAGTCGAAGGACTGAATGTGGGGGCCGACGACTATGTAGTGAAGCCGGTTCGCAGCGAAGAACTGGTCGCGCGCGTTCATGCCCTTGTGCGGCGGGCGGCGGGCCAGACCAGTTCCAAGCTGATGGCAGGGCAAATTGCCATGGATCCCGCTGCGCGTATTGTTTGGCGTGGCGGAGAGCGGCTTGATCTCACGCAGATCGAGTACAGGTTGTTGCACCTATTTCTGCTGCGCGCCGGTCACATACTTGCCCAAACCGAAATTTTGGACCATTTATACCCAATGGCGGATGAGCGCGATCTGAATACCATCGAAGTGCATATTGGACGGTTGCGTCGTAAGATCGGAAAGCCCGCGATTACCACAATCAGGGGGCTGGGATATCGTCTCGAAAAATGAAGCCGAATTTAGACAGCCTTCGAACCCGTTTCATCTTTGCGACTGCTGCGTGGATCGTCATTGGCCTGTTGCTTACGGGACTGATCGTTGCGGGAATTGTTCGGGAATATGTGATCGAAGGTTTCCACGATGAAATGGAAATCCATATCGAAGAACTGTCTGCGCTGACGGCGCTCGACAAAAACGGCCAGCCCTTCGTTATGCGGCGTCTGTCTGACCCGCGCTTTGTTCCGATCAAATCCGGCTTTTACTGGCAGATTGAACGTCCAGGACATCCCACAGTTCGCTCGCCTTCATTGGGGATGGAAAATTTGCCTGCGGGTCTTGTGCTGGCCGAAAAGCCGAAATGGAAATATGCTTCCGGCCCAACCGGGCAGACCCTTGAATATGGTATGTTCAAAACTGCCGATGATGGCGGGAAACCGCTGTCACTGTATATTGCGACCGACAAAAGGCTGATGGATGAGGTGCTGTCCGAAATAAACCGGCCATTGATTTATTCGCTCGCCAGTTTTGCCGCGATTATGATTCTGCTGGGTGCGCTTCAGGTGAACTACAGTTTGAAGCCGCTTCAGAGGATGAAAAGGGCGATTGCCGATATTCGGGACGGTCACGAACACAGAATGGTCGGAGCATATCCCGCCGAGGTCAAGCCGCTTGTCTCTGATCTCAATCAATTGCTCGATGCAAATTGGGAAATGGTGCAATCGGCGCGCATTCAGGCGGGCAATCTTGCGCATGGCCTGCGCACACCCCTTGCCGTTATGATGGATGAAGCACAAACCATCGCGCAAAAAGGCGATCCGGCAACCGCAGCGATATTCTTGCAGGGTTGCCAGCAAATGCAGCGTTATGTCGAATATTATACATCGCGCGCGCGGATGGCAGCAACCGCGCGCCTTCCCGGGCATCGATCCCAACTGATGGGAACGCTGGATACCGTCGTCAGCGCAATGCGCCGCCTTTACCGCGATAGAGGCATTCAAATCTGCGTCGGAAAGTTTCCGGATGCAGACATTCGCGTAGAGCATGTCGATTTGGAAGAGATGGTATCGAACCTCATCGACAACGCGTGTAAATGGGCGGGTACGCGTGTCATGATCTCCTGGGAGTTGCAAAACAGCTTTGCTTTGATTTGCATTGATGATGACGGCCCCGGCATTGCAGCCGAACATAAAGAAAAAGTTTTCGATGTGGGCGAACGGCTAGACCGATCAGCATTGGGAACCGGACTGGGACTGGCAATCGTTCGGGATCTCGCGCTGCACTACCGTGGCAACGTTGAACTAATGGATTCGCCGCTCGGCGGCTTGCGAGCCAGACTTAATCTGCCGATCCACCTCACATGACACGCTAAACGCCAATCCCTAATATGAAATTCAACGCTGTTTCATGAAATCTCGAATTCGATGACTTAATAGGAAGCAAATACAGACATTTGCCCCGGACCAAATGCGATGACATCGAAATGCTCCAGCGCGCCCCCTTGTTCCATTGCCGGTGATCCCAAGGGTATCCCCGCAACAACCAGCCCAACATAGCCAACAGGACGCAAGTCAAGGAAGCGACGAATGTCTGAAGGAGGTACATGGCCTTCAAAAGCGGCACCCTCGATCACCGCCGTATGGCAAGACGCAAGCTGGGGACTGATGCCGAACCGTTGGTGGAGATCACTTCTCGACTCGCGCTCGATAACAGACAGGGTATGCGGCATTTCAGCTCGGAAGCTTTCAACCCATTTCAGACAGCAACCGCAGCCGACATCATGGAAAACGGCGGCCTCCGACGGCGATGCACATGCATGTAACAGCGGAATCGCTGTCAGCGTCACGATGATCGACCGCCGCGAAAATTCGTACATGTCAGGCTGCCAACCGCAACTCCATCCGGCCCCACACCTCGACCAGTGCATCGGTCAACGCGCGCATCATTGCTTCGTCATGTTGTGGGCCCGGGGTAAAGCGCAGGCGTTCGGTGCCGCGCGGGACGGTGGGGTAGTTGATCGGCTGCACATAAGTGCCATATTCGGCGAGCAAGGTATCGCTGATCTTCTTGGCTTTCACCGGATCGCCGACCATCAGCGGCACGATGTGCGTTTCGCTTACCATCACGGGCAGCCCCGCTTCGGCAAACATCGCCTTGAGCATGGCGGCACTGATCTGCTGTGCGTCGCGTTCTTCGCTCGACGATTTGAGATGCTTCACGGCTGCCAATACGCCCGCCACCAGCACCGGTGACAGGCTGGTGGTGAAGATGAAGCCGGGTGCATAGCTGCGGATCACGTCGATGATCTTTTGTTCGGTGGCGATATAGCCGCCCATCACGCCGAAGGCTTTGCCCAGTGTGCCTTCGATAATCGTCACCCGGTCTACCACCGCATCGCGTTCGGTGATGCCACCACCGCGTGCGCCATACCGGCAAAGCAGCGGGCGTTGGGGAAATTCCCCTTGTTCCGCAAAATGTCGATAAACACGCGGTAGCGCCCCTCGGTGTGGAGGCGGTCAATCGCTTTGTCGAATATCATATCGTAGTTCATGGGCTGGCCCTGGCACACAACGCAGCGCAGCAAATCCATCAAGGCGACGGCTTCTGCTTCCTTTTTGGGATCGGACAGCGCGACGTCGGCATAGTCCTGAGCTAGGACCGGAGCAGCCAAAGACAGCAAGACGAAGGCTAGAATTGCTCTCATCACAATGCCCCCTGCAATTTGGCCATGATGACGGGGATATCGCCTTCGGTGACGACGCCAATATGCTGGTGGACAATCTTGCCTTTGCCATCAACGACGAAGGTTTCGGGCACACCGGCCGAACCAAAGGAGATCTGCGCGCGCCCACCCATGTCCAAACCGATCCACGAATAGGGATCGCCATTTTGTGCCAGAAACTGCTGTAGCTGTTCGGGCGAATCATGGATGGCAACGCCGGTAATATCAACGCCGCGTGCCTTCAATTGCATCAATACCGGAATTTCCGCGACGCACGGAATACACCAGCTGGCAAAGACATTGAGCAGCTTTGGCTTGCCGTCCTTAAAATCAATTGCCGCAATCGCATTTTTGCCGGGAACAACTGCCGCCTGATCGCCCAGCACCAGATAGAGTTGCCCGTTCCAGAAAGTGCCAATCGCGGCCTCGTTGGTCTGCATGACTGGATCGGTGAACTGATGCAGTTCAGGGGTCATCCGGACCGGTGCACCATTGCCTTTGCGGACATCCAGTTCGGCTGCAAGTGCTGCATAATTGGGGCCGAGCTTATCATGAACATCGGTGAGCGTGACTGAAAATGGCCCGACGTGTGTGGTTTCGCCGACCTGCATCGCGGTCAGGCTTTCCTGCGTAAATGCGCTATCTGCGGCTATCCCGGCGATTGAGACTGCACAGCCAAAATGGGCGAGTACCATGCCCCATGTGAACAGGGGCGTACGGCGCAAATTGCGCTTCCACAGCGGTGAGAAGCTGCCAACAGCCACCAGCGCCGCGACGGCAAGACCCAA
>JBEBKE010000049.1:0-16229 GCA_040079555.1 Sphingorhabdus sp.
GTCGCCCGGAAGCCCGTGTTTGGCAACATCGCCGAGAACGCGACCAACCACAGCACGCAGCGCCTCTTGCACTACGTCATCATAGGGAATCAGGCTGTCTGGGTTGTCTTCGCTCATGCGCGACTGATTGGACTGTGAACGCGCGCAAATCAAGATGCTTGTTATCGTAACGTAACTTGCCATCTGCGCGCGGTTGCGTATAGCGGTGGCCATGCGCACAGGAAGCATCGCCCGCAAAACCCACGAGACCTCGATTGACGTTGTAGTCAATCTGGATGGCACCGGCATTTATGACGTTTCGACCGGCATCGGTTTTCTCGACCATATGCTCGAACAGCTATCGCGGCATTCGTTGATTGACCTGAAAGTAAAGGCGGTTGGCGATCTGCATATTGATCAGCATCACACCACCGAAGATACTGGTATCGCTGTGGGTGAAGCGGTGTTGCAAGCGCTTGGCGAGAAGCGCGGGATTACGCGGTACGGCAGTGCCTATGCACCGATGGACGAAACGCTGACCCGCTGTGCGCTGGACATTTCCGGCCGCCCCTATTTTGTCTGGAAAGTCGGCCTCACAATGCCGCGCCTTGGCGAATGGGATACCGAGCTGATCGAACATTGGTTCCACAGCTTTGCGACCGCGGCGGGGATTACGCTGCACGTCGAGAATCTGTATGGCAGCAACAACCACCATATCGTTGAAAGCTGTTACAAAGCCTTGGCGCGTGCCTTGCGCCAAGCGGTCGAAATTGACCCGCGCAAGGCCGATGCAATTCCCTCCACTAAGGGCATTTTGTGAAACCAATCGCCCTAACCCCACTACGTCGCTCCAGCGAAGGCTGGAGCCTATCTCGCCCGTCGTGCAAGGCTGACAGACGTGATGGACCCCAGCCTTCGCTGGGGTGACGGGGATTTTCATGGGTGGAATAGCACTTATCGATTATGGCGCAGGCAACCTCCAATCGGTCAAAAATGCGCTGAAAGCGGCGGGGGCGGCGGATGTTGTCGTTACCGCTGATCCTGATGTTGTTGCCAAGGCCGACCGGATTGTATTGCCCGGCGTCGGGGCGTTTGCGCATTGCATGAGCGCGCTGTCGGCGATTGATGGCATGGTTGCAGCGATGGATCGGCGCGTGCGCGGCGAGGGCGTGCCGTTCCTCGGTATATGCGTTGGGATGCAATTGCTGGCGGATGCGGGTGTTGAGCACGGAACAACGCAAGGGCTCGGCTGGATCGGCGGCACCGTGCGAGCAATTGAGCCTGCGCCGGAGATTAAAGTCCCTCATATGGGCTGGAACGACGTGGCGCTTGGAGGCGCACATCCAGTGCTGGCCGCTGGCGAAGCCTATTTCCTGCACAGCTACCATTTTGAAACGAGCGATGCGGTAGATGTTCTGGCGGCCACGCACCACGGCAGCGCGCTGACCGCAGCTGTTGGCCGAGACAATATATTGGGCGTGCAGTTCCACCCAGAAAAAAGCCAAGCCTATGGCATCGCCACCTTGCAACGCTTTTTGGAGTGGATGCCGTGATGTTCAGTTCAAACAATCTTTGTGGCTTTGTGGCTTCGTGTGAAAAAATTATCTCACACAAAGCCACGAAGCCACAAAAGGGATTTAATTAAAGATGATCGTATTCCCAGCCATCGACCTAAAAGACGGCGAAGTTGTTCGGCTCGCCGAGGGCGATATGGATCGTGCGACGGTCTATGCCGATGATCCAGCAGCGCAGGCTTTGTTGTTTTCACAGCAAGGCGCGGAGTTCCTGCATGTGGTCGACCTTGACGGCGCGTTCGCGGGAAAGCCTGAAAATGCCGAGGCGGTTGAGGGGATTATCGAGAATTTCCCCGGCTATATCCAATTGGGCGGCGGCATCCGCAATGCGCAGACTGTCGAACGCTGGTTCGACATGGGCGTGGCGCGGCTCGTCATCGGTACAGCGGCGCTGAAAGACCCGCAGTTTGTCAAAGACATGGCGCGCGAATTTGAGAACGGCATTGTGGTTGCCGTAGATGCCCGGAACGGCTTTGTCGCGACTGAGGGCTGGGCGGAGACATCCGACATGCCGGTGGTCGATCTGGCCCGCCGGTTTGAGGATGCAGGCGTCGCCTCGATCCTGTTCACCGATGTGGGCCGCGACGGAATGCTGACGGGGTGCAACATCGACGCGACGGTCGAACTCGCGCGATCGGTGCGCATTCCGGTGATCGCCAGCGGCGGGGTAAAGGGGCTGGACGATATCCACATCCTCAGCCTGCATGCGCAGGATGGCATCGAGGGCGTGATTACCGGCCGTGCGATTTATGACGGTCGGCTGGATCTAGCCACGGCGATTGCGATGGCGAATAGGGCGTGACCGTCCGCATCCGCGTCATCCCCTGCCTTGATGTCGCGAATGGCCGCGTGGTTAAGGGTGTCAACTTTGTCGATCTTATCGACGCGGGCGATCCCGTGGAGCAGGCCAAGGCCTATGACGCGGCGGGGGCGGATGAGCTTTGTTTTCTGGATATCGGCGCGAGCCATGAGGGGCGCGAGACGATTATCGATGTGGTACGGCGCACAGCGGAGGTGTGTTTTATGCCGCTGACCGTTGGCGGAGGGGTGCGCAGTGCCGATGACGTGCGGGCGTTGTTGCTCGCGGGCGCAGACAAGGTTGCGGTGAACAGCGCAGCGGTCGCACGGCCCGAGGTCGTCGCCGACATCGCCGAACGCTTTGGCAGTCAGTGCGTGGTCGCGTCGGTCGATGCGAAACGTGTTGGCGACCGTTGGGAGATTTTCACCCATGGCGGGCGTAAACCCACCGGCATTGATGCGGTGGAACATGCCTTGCGGCTGGCGGAATTGGGGGCAGGGGAGTTGCTCGTCACCAGCATGGACCGTGATGGAACAAAGGCTGGGTTTGACTTGGAACTGACCCGCACAATAGCCAACGCCGTCAATGTGCCAGTCGTTGCCAGCGGCGGTGTAGGGACGCTCGATCATTTGGTCGAAGGCGTCACGATTGGCCATGCAAGCGCAGTCCTTGCAGCCTCAATCTTCCACTTTGGAACTTTCAGCATCGCTGAAGCGCATGCGGCGCTTAGGGCAGCTGGATTGCCCGCCCGCAGCTAGTTACCACCGTATCAGCCTAGGCACTACCAAGCGCCCAAGCACCGCGCACAGCCCGACCGCAAGCGAATACCAAAGCCCGATGTAAACCACATCGTTAAACGGGCAGTGCAACCCATAGGCAAACGCGCCAAGGCCTCCGGCAGCAATGCCGGTCAGCCAACCTGCGCGTGCAGGCGAGGTCGGTGCACCACGACGCAGCCAAAGCACCATCGGGATTGCCGTTGCCAGCCCCGACAGGCCGCTAAAGGCCATGCACTGCAACCCGAAATAGGCATTGGCGGTGGCAATCTCGGCACGGCCGGTTAGTGCCACGATTAGCGCCGCGAGTGGCAACAACGCCGCCGCCGCTATCGCCATTTTCCAGCTTTGCCCTTGCTTACCGACCGAGGGGCTCGCCATGCTAAGCGCGGCCCAACCACAGCCGCCGCCGAGCAAGAGCAATAGCCCGGCCCGCAGCAGGAACATTGGGTTGGGATCAAAGGCGACAACATCGGTCCGCGCGCCTTTGACCAGCACCACCAGCGCCGCTGCCGCTATCGCGATGGCCAGCACAGATGAAATCGCCTGCGGCAATCGCAGCGGCTTTACCGGCTCCAATTCCGCAACCATCGCGTCCAGATCAAAACATTTTTTCATCTTACTCACTCTCAACTAATGCGGATAACTTTTTCAAACCGCGATGAATATTTACTTTTACCAGCGACTCGGATTGGCCAGTATGCGCGCACGCTTCGTCGATGCTATGGCCCTCGATTTTCACATAGCGGATGACGTCAGCCTGAGCCGTGGGGATCATATCGAGCAAACGATCAATGCTGATCCGTGCGCCGACGACTTCTTCATGGCTGTCTACGGCCTTGTCATAATCCTCCAGCATTTGCGCCTCGTGCCGATAGGTTTGCCGAAGCCGGTCGATCCAGCGATAGCGCGCAATCGCGGCGAGCCAGGGCAGGAAAGGGCGCGCGGGATCATAGCTCGCGCGCTTTCGGTGGAGCGAGATCAGCGTGTCCTGCACCAGATCATCAACAGCATCGGCAGCAATTTTTTGCCGGAAATAGCGGGCAAGCCATTTTGCCGTTTGTTCAAGCAACACGGCATAAGCCTGTTTATCGCCGGTCAGCGACAGCCGCATCAGGCGGCGAAGGCCCTCTTCATTTGCAATCATTTGCGGCGACCGCTCAAGAGCTTGTCGAGCGACAAACTGCCGCCGCGGCGCACAATAAGGACCATCGCCATCGCAACCCAAAGGATATGCACTTGCCACCAAGCCTCGGGGAAAACGAAGAACTGGATCACCAATGTCATGACCAGCAAGGCCAGCGCAGAAAGGCGGGTAAACAGGCCGAGCACTAGCAGGATGGGAAAAATATGTTCGGCGTATGTGGTTAAATAAGCGGCGACGTCCGATGGCAACAATGGCACGTTGCTGAACGGCGCTTCGCTAAACTGATAAATGGCGTTTTCGCTGACGGTCAGCAAGGTGCCCTCTTCAACTTTCGTCCGCCCCGACATCCAAAAGATGCCCGCTAGCGCCAACCGGACAAAAACCAGCGCAATCGATTCCGCGACGCGACCAGAGAGCAACGCAATGATGTGGTCATAGCGACGGGTCAGGGATTGCAGCATAATCACTCCAGCACAACCAACGCACCAGCGCCGATCAAAGTAAGTACCGGCCCAATGGGGTCGGCATTACCGGCTTGTTCGCCAGCACATGCAAGGAAGTTACCAACCATCGCGGTATTTTTCGCAAGCGCCGCAATTTGCAATGTCACGGCGTCAAGCGCAAGCAATCGTACCTCGGCATCCGGTCGCACAATCAGGATCGCTGCGGCATTTTCGCTATCCAATTCAGGCAACACATCTGGCAGCGTGCCCGATATTGGGACGATCCGCGTCGCGGGATGCCAGCCAACGATAAGTTCTAGCAAAGCGGCCTCGGATAATGTCGCCAAATCGTCCAGCACAAGCGGCACCGCCTCGGCAGCGTGATAGCTTTCCAGCCACGCCCATTCGATGTTGGCGAGTTCTGTGATTGGTTGCTCGGCTTGGCGCGCTTGGAGGAAATCGGGAAATGGCTTTCCGATAATATTGGCATCCGATGCTCGCGCTTCGGGCGTTTCAGCGTAAATACGCGACAACTGATTGAATTGCGCGTCGCCCAGCGCCTGCCGTGTCAACGGAAAGGTCTCCTCAAGCGCGACCAAGCGGGCGTGGTTGATCGTGTTTGCATGCGCTTTCAGGCCCAGCATCACGCGGTCGATAGGGCCACCAAATAACGACTGGTCGAGCGCATCCGGCCCATCATTAATCGTGGCGATAAAATTCGCCTGCGCAGCCTCAAGCGAAAGCATGGGCCGGTTCCCTCAACTCCGCATCAGCTTTACCGGCCTCTGCCATCAAAATCGCATAGTCCGGAACGTCCGTGTCCCATTCGATCAAAGTCGGTTTTGGACCTGCGCGCTGAATGAACGCTCCATAGAGCTCCCACACCCGCGCACTCACTGTGCTGCCATGATCGTCGATATACAACGGCCCGCTGTCGTGCAGCTCGGTCGCATGTCCCGCCAGATGAATTTCCCCAACCCAGTCGGGATCGATGGCGGACAGATAATCCTCCGCCGCGCCGCCAAGGTTCCCCGTGGTCACAACGATGTTGTTAATGTCGAGCAGCAACCCGCAGCCTGTGCGCTGGATCAATTCCGCCAAAAACGCCACCTCCGACATCTGGCTGTCGCGATAGGCGAGATAGCAGGACGGGTTCTCGATCAGCATTTGCCGCCCCAGCCGTTGTTGCACGCGGTCTACCTGAGCGGCGAAATGATCGAGTGATTCTTGTGTGTGGGGAACGGGGAACAGGTCCGCAAAACGATCATGCGCATTGCCGCTAAAGCTTAGATGGTCGGACACCATCGCAGGACGATAGCGTTCGCAAAGCGCCGCCAGCTTTTCGAGATCGCCGGTGTTCAGCCCGTCGGCACTACCCAAAGACAGGCCAACCGAATGAAAACTGATCGGCAGAATTTCTGCGATAGCGGACAGCCACCTATGCGGCGGCCCGCCATCACAGAAGTAGTTTTGCGGATGAACCTCGACCCAAGACGGGCGACCCGATGGGTGTTCGGGGTCGAGGATTGCGTCATAATGCTGCGGCTTCAGGCCGACACCCGCCCTCAGGGGTAGGCGGGAGGAACCCCGCGCAGTTGACGCAATCATGTCCATCCGCAAATCCTAGCACGGCTTACGCTGTGCTGGGTTCACTTTTTCATCATCGGTTTTGGGGCCATATTGCCTTCTTTGGCAGTCAGCGAACCACCCATTTTCGCGCATTTGCCTTTGGCGACATATTTCCAGGCATTGCCCTGATAATCTGTGGTCGAGGTACCAGCGCAGCTTGTGCCGGGGCCTGCTGCGCAATCATTCTTAGCCTTTAAAGAAACGCCATAGCATTTCTCTTTGGCACCAGCGGCTGCAGCGGGGGAGGTGGCGATCATTGCAGCGGCGGAAAGAGCGGCAGCAGCGGCGGCGATTTTCAAAGCAGAAACAGTCATAAATTCTCCATCGGTTGTCTAAAATCAGAATTGGTCGGGGGATTGACCAAGAGGCCGTCTACGAGGGTCTCGTTGGAAGTTTCGCAGGTGTCGGGCAGATGGTTACATCAAACCGAAAAAACTTTGCCTCTGCCGCTTGACCTTATGGCGTTAATCCCTATTTCACCCTCGTTAGCACTCGCAATCGTTGAGTGCTAACCGCGATTCAGGTGTGGGGGAGGAACCTCTTCTGGCTCTCCTTCGCGCCAATAACCCTTTAGATATAGAAAGGCATGTTATGAAATTTCGTCCATTACATGACCGTGTTCTCGTCCGCCGTGTCGAGGCCGAAGCGAAAACTGCTGGCGGGATCATCATCCCCGATACAGCACAAGAAAAGCCACAAGAAGGCGAAGTCGTAGCCGCTGGCGAAGGCGCGTACAATGAAGACGGTGAGCGCATAAAGCTCGACGTCAAAATTGGCGACAAGATCCTGTTTGGCAAATGGTCAGGCACCGAAGTCAAGGTTGACGGTGAAGATCTGCTCATCATGAAAGAATCCGATATCCTTGGGATTGTCGGTTAATTCTTCTCCCTATTCATTAAAGGAAAAACATCATGGCTGCAAAAGACGTGAAATTTGGCCGCGATGCGCGTGAACGCATCCTGCGCGGCGTTGATATCCTCGCCGACGCGGTGAAGGTAACTTTGGGCCCTAAAGGCCGTAACGTTGTCATCGACAAAAGCTTTGGCGCACCGCGCATCACCAAGGACGGCGTTACCGTCGCCAAGGAAATCGAACTGAAAGACAAGTTCGAAAATATGGGCGCGCAAATGGTTCGCGAAGTTGCTTCGAAAACCAATGACATTGCCGGCGACGGCACCACCACAGCGACCGTATTGGCGCAAGCCATCGTTCGCGAAGGCATGAAGTCGGTTGCAGCGGGCATGAACCCAATGGACCTGAAACGCGGTATCGACATTGCTGTCACTACCGTTGTTGCAGACCTTGTTAAGCGGTCTAAGCCCGTTGCCGGTTCTTCGGAAATCGCACAGGTCGGCACAATCTCTGCCAATGGCGAAGCCGAAATCGGCGAGATGATTGCCAAGGCGATGGAAAAAGTCGGCAAAGAGGGCGTTATCACTGTTGAAGAAGCTAAGGGCCGCGAAAGCGAGCTTGAAGTTGTTGAAGGCATGCAGTTTGACCGCGGTTACCTGTCGCCTTACTTCATCACCAACACCGAAAAAATGTCGGTTGAACTTGATAACCCTTACATCCTGATCCACGAAAAGAAGCTTGGCAACTTGCAAGCCATGCTGCCGATTTTGGAAGCAGTTGTGCAATCGGGTCGTCCTTTGCTGATCATCGCAGAAGACGTCGAAGGCGAAGCGCTTGCAACGCTCGTGGTCAACAAGCTGCGTGGCGGCCTGAAGATTGCAGCGGTTAAAGCGCCTGGCTTTGGTGATCGCCGCAAAGCGATGCTCGAAGATATCGCGATCCTCACCAAGGGTGAAATGATCAGCGAAGATCTGGGCATCAAGCTTGAAACCGTCACTTTGGGCATGCTCGGCCAAGCCAAGCGCGTTTCGATTGACAAGGACAACACCATCATCGTCGATGGTGCGGGTGAAACCGATGCGATCAAGGGCCGTGTCGAAGCGATCCGTGCGCAAATCGAAAACACCACGTCCGATTACGACAAAGAAAAGCTGCAAGAACGTCTGGCGAAACTCGCTGGCGGTGTTGCCGTTATCAAAGTCGGCGGTTCGACCGAAGTTGAAGTGAAAGAACGTAAGGACCGCGTCGACGATGCGCTGCACGCAACCCGCGCAGCTGTCGAAGAAGGCATCGTCCCCGGCGGCGGAACTGCTTTGCTTTATGCAACCAAGGCGCTGGAAGGCATGAAGGGCGTCAATGACGACCAGACCCGTGGTATCGACATCATCCGCAAGGCGATTGTCACTCCATTGCGTCAGATCGCGGCGAATGCCGGCTTTGACGGTGCGGTTGTCTCAGGCAATCTGCTCCGCGAAAACGACGAAACCATGGGCTTCAACGCATCGACCGATGTGTATGAAAACCTGGTGACCTCGGGCGTTATCGACCCGACCAAGGTTGTGCGTACTGCACTGCAAGATGCTGCATCGGTTGCTGGTCTGTTGATCACCACCGAAGCGGCCATTTCCGACGCGCCAGAAGACAAGGGTGCAGGCGGTGGCGGTATGCCAGGCGGCATGGGCGGCATGGGCGGCATGGGCGGTATGGATTTCTAAATCCGACGCTCAGTTCGTACTGAAACAAAATGGGCCGGTGTGGGAACGCACCGGCCCTTTTGCTGTTTGTCCCGTTGTGTTATGCATGTAATACAGTTTAAGCAAAGGAGATGACGATGATCCAGAATTGGAAAGCAATTGCAGGCGTTGGCGCGGCGATGATTGTCGTGCACGTCGTCAACCTGTTCACGGGCGGATATCTCTCTAATTTCGGCATCGAGCCGCGTGAGATCGGCGGCGCGTACACCATCGCGACCGCGCCGTTCATTCATTCCGATGTGGCGCATTTGGGCAGCAACCTTGCGGCATTCGTGGTGCTCGGCTCGCTCGTGCTGCTTCAGGGCTTGCGTTACTTTGTAAAGGCGAGCGCGCTGATCATCGGCCTGGGCGGTGCGCTTGTTTGGCTGTTCGCGCGCCCGGGCGACCATATCGGTGCGAGCGGATGGATTTTCGGGCTTTGGAGCTTGGTCATTGCATTGGCGTGGTTCGACCGCAGCCCGCGCAACATTGCCATCGCGCTTGCGGTGGTGTTCTTTTACGGCGGCATGGTGTTCGGCGTGCTGCCGACTGACGGCTATATTTCCTTTGAATCACATCTTTTTGGAGCAATCGCTGGCGTGTTCGCCGCGTTCACCTTGTCGAAGAAGCCAGTGGAGTTCATTCCGGAAACGCCGGCAAGGGAGCTGAAATTCTGGCCCGAGGACGACAAATTGAAATCGCGCCGATAACCGTTTCATGTCCCGCTTGATCCTGTTCAACAAGCCGTTCGGCGTGCTGCCGCAATTTACCGATAGCGGCACTGCTGGATCACCGCGCCCGACGCTGTCGGACTATATCGATATTCCCGGCGTCTATCCGGCAGGGCGGCTGGATATGGATAGCGAGGGGTTGATGCTGCTGACCGATGATGGCCGGTTGCAGGCGCGCATTTCGGACCCGAAGTATAAGATGCCCAAAACCTATCTGGTGCAGGTTGAGGGTGCGGTGACGGACGAAGCACTCGTCGCGCTGCGCAAAGGCGTAATGCTAAAAGACGGACTGACCCTACCAGCCGACGCCGAAGCCATCGACAATCCCGAGCTCTGGCCCCGCGACCCGCCCATCCGCGTCCGCCTAAGCATTCCAGACAGCTGGTTGAAACTCACCATCCGCGAAGGCCGTAACCGCCAAGTGCGCCGAATGACGGCGGCGGTGGGCTTCCCGACTTTGCGGCTTGTGCGGTGGTCGATCGGCGATTGGGAAGTTGAAGGGTTGGCGCTGGGCGCACACCGCGCAATCGACATATTCTGAGTCGTTATGATGTGCAGTTGCAATATAGTGCTATTCTCAACTGTAAAAATTGACTTATTTCATAAAATAAATCTATGAATACAATAGATAATTTATCCAATCCGATTGCTGTTGCATTGCAAAATAAGAGGCGTATTTGCCGCCGCCCAGCAACAGAGGTTTCCGGTCATGCAAGATACGCATTCGGGTTCAGTTGATTCCCCATCTATCCATAAACATTCCTTAGCCGCGCTCACAATCGGGGCTATCGGGGTCGTCTTTGGCGATATCGGCACCAGCCCGCTTTATGCCTTTCGAGAGGCGCTGCATCACAGCGCGCCATCGGGCGGCATCCAAGAGGCGGCGATTTTCGGCGTGCTGAGTCTGGCGATTTGGTCGCTGATTTTGGTCGTCACCATCAAATATGTCATTTTTCTGATGCGTGCCGACAATGACGGCGAGGGCGGTGTCCTTGCTCTGCTAGCACTGGCCGGTCGCGGCATTGGCGGGCGAAAGGGAGCAATCCTAGTCCTTGGCGCAATAGGCGCTGCGCTGTTTTACGGCGACGCGATCATTACCCCTGCCTTGTCGGTGTTATCCGCTGTTGAGGGAACCAAGACTATCCCCGGTATCGGCGATTCCATTTCGCAGCAGACGATTATCAACATCACCATGGTCATTCTGATCGCCCTGTTCGCCATCCAATCGCGCGGTACGGCTTTGGTATCGAAATTATTTGGTCCGATTTGCCTCGTCTGGTTTGTCGCAATTGGAGGCCTCGGCCTGATGCACATATCGGATTATCCGGGCATTTTGGGCGCTTTGTCGCCGCATCATGCTGTGTCGTTTCTGACTAGCAACGGCATGATCGGATTGATCGTGCTGGGTTCGGTGTTTTTGACGGTAACAGGTGCAGAGGCATTGACCGCAGACATGGGCCATTTCGGGCCTTTCCCAATCCGGCTCGGCTGGTTCCTGCTGGTATTCCCCGCGCTAAGCCTGAATTATTTCGGTCAAGGCGCGTTCGCGATGGCGGCGCTGGAACAAGCGCAAGCTGCGGGTGTTCCGTTGGAGACCAAAGACTGGTTCTTCCTGATGTCTCCAGAGATTCTGCGCGTTCCGCTTATTATTCTCGCAGGACTTGCCACGATCATCGCCAGCCAAGCCGTTATCACCGGTGCCTATTCACTGACTCAACAGGCGATCCAACTCGGCCTGCTGCCGCGGATGAAAATCGTGCAGACTTCGCCGGGTAATGCGGGGCAGATCTACATTCCTGCGATCAACTGGATGCTGTTGTTCGGCGTTTGGGTGCTGGTCGTCCAGTTCCGCAGTTCGTCGGCGATGGCATCGGCTTATGGTATTGCGGTCACCGGAACGATGGTGGTCACCACCTGTCTGGCCTTTGTGGTGGTGCACAAGCTTTGGAAATGGAGCCTTGCCAAGTCGCTGGCGGTGATCATTCCATTCCTCGCCATCGACATGATATTTTTTGGCGCGAACATTTTGCGCGTTGCCGATGGTGGCTGGGCTCCATTGGGTGTCGGTGCGCTGATCTGCCTCATCATCTGGATTTGGGTGCGCGGCAAAAAAATCATCGATGTGAAAGAGAATGAAGAGTCGATGACACTGGCAGAGCTTTCCAAGGCGCTTGCCAAGCGTCCGCCTGCTCGGGTTGACGGAACGGCGGTGTACCTCACAGGCAACCCCGAAGGTGTTCCAGGCACAATTCTGCACAATTTGAAGCACAACCGCGTGCTGCATGATCGCAACATCGTGCTGACGGTAAAGACGGTGGGCGTGCCGCATGTCGCGGAGGCTGATCGGGTGGACTATCAGCCCGTCGATGCAAATTTCACCCGCATCGTCTTGCGTTACGGCTTTATGGATTCGCCCGATGTGCCGCACGATTTGGCGCAGGCGCTGCCTAAGTCTGAACCTGCTTTGCAAGCAATGACAACAAGCTATTTCATCGGGCGCAATGTGCTGGCGGCGTCAAAGGATGAAGGGCTTCCATTCTGGCAAGACATAATTCTGATCTTCCTGCAACGTAACGCCTATAATCCGGCGGAGTTTTTCAAGATACCGTCGAACCGGATTGTGGCATTGGGTGCGCAGGTCGTAGTTTAGGCGATTGGTCTCATCACTCGCCGCCCTTTGGTCCGGCTGGTCAGGTGATACTGATGGCAACGATCGCAGCGATAGGGGTGCAAATCGAAATCGGCGCGCTGGGCAGATTCCAGCGCGTCGGCTTGTGTCGCGTAGCGCGCCTTTTTGATGCAAATACTCAGCCGCGTGCGCATGTCAGTCCTCTTGATCGAACGCGATGCTGCCTTGATTGTAGAGTTGCACCAGCAAGGCCATTGTTGCTTCGGATTGCGTCAGGCTGATATCGACCACCATGCCATCTTGCCCGCATAGCAGTTCGGCAAATGACGCGGCATCCCCGGCGGTTTCAAAGCTTTCGCCATCCACGAACAGCAGCACCGCGCCGCCCTCGGCCCTTACAAAGGAAAAGCGGCTGGCGGGGTTGCGGTTGAGGGGTTCGCCGTTGGCGATCCACGACCGCAAGTCGTCTGCCTCGGCGGGCTCCTCTGGCGTCCAGTCTACTTCTGGATATTTCGGCGCGCTGGTATATTCGCCGAACCATTTCGCAAAGGCATCACGGTCTGCAAGTTTCTCGGTGACCATTTTGTGCAGCGCCGCCAAAGCCTCCGCCGAAATCTCGCCGGGGTTGGCCTGTGTCGCTATGCCGGGATCAGCATAACGATCATCATCCTCCATCTCGGCGACCAGATCATCGGCAAAGCTGGTGATCAGTTCGTGCCGCGACGGCGCGCGAAAACCGATGGAATAGGTCATGCAATCATCGCCAACGGCAACGCCATCATGCGCGATACGCGGCGGGACATAGAGGATATCGCCGGGCTCCAGCAGCCATTCGTCCGTCGCCTGAAAATTCGCGAGCAGGCGCAGCTCGTCATTGGGTAACAGCGCGCTGTTGTCATCGCATAGCTGACCGACGCGCCAGCGGCGCTGGCCATTGCCTTGGATCAGGAACACGTCATATTGGTCGAAATGCGGGCCAACCCCGCCGCCATCGGTCGCGTAGCTGACCATGACATCGTCGATCCGCCAGTTGGGAATAAACCGAAACGGGGCGAGCAACGCCGCAACTTCCGGCACATGATGGTCCACTGCCTGCACCAACAATGTCGATGGCTCTTGGCCAAGCGCCGCAAAGCGCGCCTCGGCCAGCGGACCATGTTCGACCGCCCAGCTGCCTTGTGCGCCCACGACAAGGCGCGATTCAACCTCTGGCTCGCACGCCAATCCGGCGAGTTCATCTGGCTCCAGCGGGTTGCTCCATTCGGCAAAAGCATTGCGGATTAGCAGTGGCTTTTGCTGCCAATACTCTTTCAGGAAATTTTCGACGTCGAAATTGTTGAGCTTCATCCGAACTTGGCCAGCATCTCACCCATTTTCTTGTGGAGCATGTTTACGGCCTTCAACGGGCGGACCATCACCTTAAAATGGGTAATCAGGCCGTCATCGTCGCACGAAATCATGTCGATGCCGTTGATTGCGATGCCGTCGATAATGGTTTTGAATTCTAGCACCGCCGAGTTTTCGCGATGCCATTCGCCGACATATTCGAAGTCGGCATTGCCCAAAGTATGCCCTGCGGCGGTCAGATATTTGGCAGTAATGTCCTTGCCCAGTTGCGGCGTATGAACCACCGGGCTTTCAAACACGCAATCGTCGTGGAGGATCGCAGCGATGGCGGCATAGTCTTTCGACATTGCAACTGTGTGCCAAATTTCGGCGGGATTATGCGGCATGATGAGGTGCTCCGTTAACGCTTGCGGACAAATTCGGCGCGCAGGACAAGGCCTTTGATGCCGTCAAATCGGCAGTCGATTTCCTGAGCGTCACCGGTCAACCGGATTGATTTGATCAGCGTGCCGCGCTTCAAAGTTTGGCCAGCGCCTTTAACGTCCAGGTCCTTGATGAGCGTCACTTGATCGCCGTCGACCAATATGTTGCCCACCGCATCGCGGACTTCGACTTTGCCAGCATTGGCCGCTTTTTCGGCTGCGTCGCTCGCGGAAATCCACTCGCCGCTTTCTTCGTCATAGACGTAATCTTCGTCGCTCATGTTCAATATCCCAGATCTAAATTGACGAGTGGTGAGAGCGGCTCACCGTTGCGGTACCGCTCCAGATTTTCAAAGAAACGTTCCGCCGACCTGACAAACATCTTGTCTTGCGCACGGCCCGACAGGTGCATCGTTATGTGCGCATTGTCCAGCGACCACAGCACATGATCGGCGGGCAAAGGCTCTGGCGTGGTCACATCAAGGAAGGCGGCGGCAATATGTCTTTGTTGAAGCGCGGTGACCAAGGCATCCTGATCAACGACTGCCCCGCGCGCGATATTGATCAGGACCGCGCTGGGTTTCATCGCGCTTAATTCGTCTGCGCCAATCATGCCGTCGGTTTCGGCTGTCGCGGGGACGGCGAGGATCACCCAATCAAATTCGCCAAGTCGGTCGCGCCATTGGTCGGGCGTCAGCACGCCGGGGGCAGGGGTGCGGCGGACGACGGTTACGTCGACGGCGAAGGCCTTTAGCCGTTCCTCAATCAACGATCCGATGGCACCATAACCAAGGATGAGCGCCTTTGATCCGAACAGTTCGACTTTGCCGGGGCTGTCCATCAACCATTCACGCTTTTCCTGCGCACGCACCACGTCGCGATAGCCTTTGGCCACCGTCAGCATCCCCATCACAACATATTCGGCGATGGTGATCGCGTTGATCCCCGCGCCATTGGTCACCGCGCAGCCCTGCGCTTTCAGCTGCGCTAGCGGCATGCCATCAACGCCAGCATAGATGCTGTTCAGCCATTTCATTTGGGTCGCGGCACCGATGATCGCGGCCATATCGGCCTTGTCATGCATATCGAACCAGCCGATTTCAGCCTGCGGGGCCAGCGCAAGACCTTCGTCTTTCGACATATACCAATGCGCCTCGACCCATTCGGGCAAGCGGGGTTCGATCAGTCCGCGGACAAGGCCTGCCATCACGAGTTTGGTTTTGGTCATCGCTAAAATCCTCTCCATTTTGCAAAAATGGGGAGGTGGCGTTCGCCGAAGCCTTGGCGAAGGCGAATGACGGAGGGGCAATGACGCAACGTCAAATGCCCCTCCGTCACGCTTCCGCTTCGCTCCAGCGCGCCACCTCCCCAAAACTCCGTTTTAGGGAGGATATTAAACATCCAACTTCCAATCCCAACCCAGCAGATCGCCGTCCATGACTTCGACGCCTTTGGCGATCAGATCGTCGCGGATGCGGTCGGATGTGGCGAAGTCCTTTTGCGCCCGCGCTTCCTTGCGGGCGGCAAGGGCGGTTTCGATTTCGGCTTCGGTGATGGTGGCGGCTTTGGGGCGGATGCGGAGCATCTTAGGATCCACTTTCCAGCCATCCTCATCAAAGGGCCCTAAACCGAGGACATCCAAAATCGGACGAGCGATTGCCATTTTCTGCGCGGCATCGACACGCTTAGTTTGCAAAACGCGCTCGAGGATCACTAGTGTTTCAGCGGTGTTCAAATCGTTCGAAATCGCAACCTCAAACTGTTCTGATAACCCCTGCAATTCGGGGAAGGTAACGTCAGCCGGTTTCGGCAAGCCGCTAAATGGATCTAAGTTACCGGCGAGCAGTCGCGTAATATTGTTGGATTCTTGCGCGCGAATTTCGTCTAAAATACGAACCATCCGCTTCAACCGCACAAAGGCCGCCTGCAATCCCTCCCAGCTAAACTCCAACTCGCTGCGATAATGCGCTTGCAGGCACATCAAACGATAAGCCAGCGGATGAAACCCTTTGTCGATCAGCAGTTGTAGGCGCAAAAATTCGCCAGACGATTTGGACATCTTGCCCGACCGCTCGACAAGGAAATTATTGTGCATCCAGATGCGCGCGCCGGTATCGGCGCAGCCTTCATGCGCCTGATTTTGCGCAATCTCGTTGGGGTGATGGATC
>JBEBKE010000050.1:0-16012 GCA_040079555.1 Sphingorhabdus sp.
AGGCAACCATGCGCAGGGGTTGAGCTATCACGGCACGCGGCTTGGCGCTCCAGTGACCATCGTGATGCCCAAAACCACGCCGACGATCAAAGTGATGCAGACCGAAGCTGTCGGCGGCAAAGTGGTGCTAGAGGGCGAGAAGTTCGACGACGCCTATAAACACGCCCGTTTGCTGGAAAAGGAACTCGGGCTGACCTTTGTACACCCCTTTGACGATCCGCATGTCGCCGCAGGGCAGGGCACCGTCGCGCTGGAAATGCTAGAGGCTGTGCCACAGCTTGATATGCTCGTTGTCCCTATCGGCGGCGGCGGATTGCTGTCGGGCATGGGAACGGCGGCGCGCGGCTTGAAGCCAGACATCGGGTTGGTTGGTGTGCAGGCTGAGCTCTATCCCAGCATGTATGCTTTGCTGAATAACAAGCAAATGCCGTGCGAAGGCGATACGCTGGCCGAGGGGATTGCGGTTAAAGTGCCGGGCGAATTTACCTCAAAGGTCATTCGCGGGCTGGTCGACGAAATCGTTTTGGTGTCCGAACCGCAGCTGGAAACCGCCGTCAGCCTGTTGCTGCAGATCGAAAAAACGGTGGTCGAGGGTGCTGGTGCCGCCGGCCTAGCCGCTGTGATGGCGAACCCAGATATGTTCCGCGGCAAAAATGTCGGGATTGTATTGTGCGGCGGCAATATCGACACGCGGTTGCTCGCCAACGTGTTGCTGCGCGATTTGGCGCGTTCGGGCCGACTGGCACGGTTGCAGATCACTTTGCAAGACCGCCCCGGCGCATTGTTCAAAGTCATGAAGCTGTTCAACGATCATCAGGTCAATATCATCGAAATCTATCACCAGCGGATTTTCACGACATTGCCCGCAAAGGGGCTGATTACCGATATCGAATGCGAGGCGCGCGATGCCGACCAGCTGCAACGGTTGATCGATAATCTGAAAGATTCTGGATATCAGGTTACACGCGTTGAGCTGAATTAGCGTCCAGTCCCTGGCGTTTGTGGTAAACGCTCTTTTCAGCAAGGAATGAAGTCGTCATAGTCGCCCGAATATTCACACATTCGAGCTGTTTGGGGTTCCATGACCGCACCCGTCCGTTTTCCGCGTTTCTTTGTAACAAGCCCCAGCCCGTGCCCCTATTTGCCGGGCAAGACAGAGCGTAAGGTTTTTACTGAACTATCGGGCGCGCATGCCGCAGAGTTGAACGAGGCGCTTGGTCGTATCGGTTTTCGCCGCAGCCAGAATGTCGCCTATCGCCCCAGCTGCGCCGATTGCAAAGCGTGCGTCGCGGTGCGGATCAGGACGGACGGCTTTGAACCCAATGCAACGCAGCGCAAAATCCTGAAACGCAATGCCGATCTGGAAGTGCGCGCGTGCCGCCCTTGGTCTACAGCGGAACAGTTCGCTTTGCTGCAAACCTATCTGGGACAACGCCACCCAACCGGCGGCATGGCGGGAATGGATGACCTCGATTATTCAGACATGGTCGAACAATCACCGGTGCACAGCCATGTTGTCGAATACCGGCTGCCGTCCAGCTATGGCCGCCCCGGCGAGTTGATCGGCGCGTGCATTACCGATCAGCAAGGCGATGGCCTGTCGATGGTATACAGCTTTTACGATCCAGAGGCAGAGGGTCGTCCTGGTCTCGGTAACTTCATCATCATGGACCACATCATGCGCGCGCGTGCCGCTGGGTTGCCCTATGTCTATCTCGGCTATTGGGTCGAGGGTGCAGCGCGGATGCAATATAAAACACGTTACCGCCCGCTTGAAAAACTGACCCCCGGCGGATGGGTGGATTTCGAAACCGGCGTTCCGGCGTTTATTCCGCTGTAAAGCCCCGTATGAACGCTCCGTAATTGCGTTCAAAAATCGGATTAAATCAGCGATAACAGATACAAAAAACCCCGCCGTTTCCAGCGGGGTTTTCTCGTTCAGTCATGCCGGATTTAGCGGCAGGTGCAGCGTGGTTTCGGCTTTGGCTTCCACTTGCGGACAGCTTTTTTACGGGCTGGCGCTGCAACGGTTTCGTAGTAGACTTCCTCGGTCACTGTCGTTGTTGTCGTCACAGCGGGCATGACGGTGATTGTTGTCACCGTCGGTGCCGGATAATACCAACCATTCTGATAATATCCGCCTTGATAGCCATAGGGATTGCCCTGTGGCGGAGGCGGTGGTGGTGGTGCATATTGGGGTTGCCCTTGATAGCCGCCACCCTGATATCCAGCGCCTTGGCCGTAATAATATTGGTCATCACGCGGCAGATATTTTTTGCACTTTTTGGTCGCTTTTTCGATGCCCATTCCGGCAAGCGCGCCGATGCCGCCACCGATCAACGAACCGGCAAGGCGATCGCCGCGTCCGGCAACGCGGTTGCCGACAACGGCCCCGACGACAGCACCGATGGCGCCGCCAGCAACGCCGCGATCCTTTAGGCAACGCTCATAACGTTCAAAGCCATAGCGGCTCTGGTAGCTTTGCGGCGCTGCATAGCCATTATTGTCATAGCGCGGATCGGGCTGGCCATAGCCGTTCTGATCATAGCCACGCTGATCGTAATTTTGCTGGCCAGTGCCTTGCTGATAGACAACATGTGGCGGGGGTGGCGGCGGCGCGCCTGCGCCTGAATAGACCCGCTCATCACCATAATAGACGCCGCGATCCGCGCCCATGGCTGGGCCATAATCGGCTTCATTATAATCGCCGGGGGCATAGCCGCCTTCATACCGATCCCACGGAATGTTGCTGCGGTGATCCTGAACATAGCCGCGGCTGTCGGTCAGCACAGCGTCGTCATAATAACGCGACCAGCCATAGCCAGTTTGCGGCGCGTAAAGGCCGTACATCGGAAAATTGTTGATACGATAGGTTGGCTGGACCCAGTATGTTGGAAGCGTGAATCCGCGAAACGGTGCGCGGTATCCATTCCAACCGCCCGGCGCGTGGAAGCCTGCGAACCAACGACCACCGATCCGGTGGCCCCAGCGATGGTTGCCACCGATGTTTGGGCGATGACCGCCAACATTTGGTAACGCCGTGTGTCCACCACTACGACGACCGTCAAAAATTCCACCGATTGACGTCGATTTGCCGGTTTCGGCGTTTGCGATTGACGAGTCGCTCGCCGCATTCGCCGGGCTGATCATCAGCATCGATGTTGCCGCGATGCCCGCAAATAGAAGTTTCTTCATGGTTAACAGCTCCCTAAGCATCGTAAGCGGCACAGACGGCGCTGCCCGATGGTTAAAGGGCTCTTAACATTTTTTGATAGCGTGCGCCAATCGCTTGGATGTAAAATGCGGCCCATCGTGCCGCATTGTTCCAAAATGACGCAGGTTGGTTTGGGCTTGGCTTTAAATGCGGGTGGCGATCAGCGCCGCCAATGTCTCGACACCAAGCTGGTCTTCAGTATCGAACCGTGACGGCAACGGGCTGTCGAGATCGATCACTGCGATCACCGCGCCATCGCGCAGAACCGGCACAACCAGTTCAGACCGGCTATCGGCATCACAGGCAATATGCCCGGGAAAGGCGTGGACATCGTCCACCAACTGACTAATCGCCGTCCGCGCCGCTGCGCCGCACACGCCCTTGTTCAGCGGGATGCGGATGCACGCTGCTTTGCCTTGAAACGGACCGAGCACCAATTCATCACCGATCATCCGGTAAAATCCCGACCAGTTCAGGTCAGGCAAAAACTGCCACAGCAACGCTGCTATGTTCGCCATATTGGCAACGCTATCTGGCTCGCCCGCCGTCAGGGCATCGGCGGCTTTGACCAGCTCGTCATAGAGTTCGGCTTTGGGCCGGTCGGGGGCGATATCGAATGTGTACATTGCGAAACAGATAGTCAGTCGAGCGACACTTTACCACGGCCCTTTTTGACCTCGCCGCGTCCCTTTTTGGCATCGACACGCCGAGCCTTCGCGGCTTTCCCGACTTTCGTTTTCAGCCGAGGCGGCTGGCGAACAAAGGCCTCGTCGATCATCTCGATCACACGCTTACGCGCATTGGCGCGATTGGCCTCACGCGTGCGGTGGCTGCGCGCTGTCACGATCAACTCGCCTGCCGCTGTCATCTTGCTGCCCGCCAGCGTCTTTAGCTTGCGAAAGGCATAAAGCGGCAGGCCCAATGCAAAGACGTCCACGCGCAGCTGACACGCGGTCGCCACTTTATTCACATTCTGCCCGCCCGGTCCGGTCGATGCGAGAAACGTTTCACTTAATGCGTCTTCGGGCAGGTCAAAAGCCATGGCCTGCGCTTACACTAATCGGCTATACGCTATCAACCATCACCAATTCGGCATCCTCCAATGCCTCAATGGTCAAAGTGCCATCGCCAGCGATTGCGAAGCCGTCGCGGGCTACACCCTCAACGCCGTTCACACGGACACGACCCTTTGCGCTGACCAGATAGGCATTGCGGCCGATTTCGACGGTAAAAGTCAGCGTTTCACCAGCTGTAGCTGTCGCGCCGAGTACACGGGCATTCGCGTTGATCACTAAGGCATCCGCCTCGCCGTAACCGCTGGCTAGAACGGTAAAGTGGCCCGACCGGTTTCCTTCTGGAAACTGGCGCTGATCCCATGCAGGGGCGATGTTGCGGTCACGCGGCATGATCCAGATTTGGAACAGGCGGCAAAGGCCATCTTCCAGATTATACTCGCTGTGCGTCACGCCAGTGCCTGCGCTCATCACTTGCACATCGCCAGCCTCTGTCCGGCCCAGATTGCCCATGCTGTCGCGGTGGGTAATCGCGCCTTCACGGACATAAGTGATGATTTCCATATTGTCGTGCGCATGGGGCGGAAAGCCGGTTTGCCCAGCGATCTCGTCATCATTCCACACGCGAATATCGCCCCAGCTCATCCGTGACGCGTCGTAATAAGACGCAAAGGAAAAATGATGGTTGGCGCGCAGCCAGCCGTGATCGGCTTTGCCAAGCGTTGCAAAAGGCCGGTGTTCAATCACCAAGCCGGTGTGTGTCAAAGTGTCAGTCATGGAATAATCCGCATCGACGGGGAAGTGGTCCGCCGGAATATTTGAAAAATAGGAAGCGCGGCGCTCTATTCAAGCCTTGCGCCGGAATGGCCAGTTGGTCGCCTCGCCAACCCACAACGCCAGCCAGATGATCAGCGGCTGCGCCAATAACCTAGGCCCATGATACCACCAGCTTGCTTCAACACCGCCGAGCGGAATGTTGTTAAACGCATGGTTGAAATTGGCGGGCCATACGAACACCGCGTAAAGCGCGAGTCCAATCCCTGCTGCGGGCTTTGCCCAACCGATCCAGTTGCGCGGTATCAATAGGCCGATAGCGCCGAGTATTTCGGCAATGCCGGTGATTGTCACGACCTCCGCGGGAAACGGAACCCAATCAGGTGTTATCGCCAGAAACCCCGCCGGGCTGCGCAGATGGGCGACCCCTGCAACGAAGTAAAACAGCGCCAGCAACCAGCGCAATCCGGTGCGGATCATATCACTGCGGATTCAAGCAACCGCAACGTTCCGGCATCGGCATCGATTTCGGCAACAGCGCCAACGGGCAATGTTGGCTGGTCGGTGATATGGCCAAACCATCCGCCATGAAAGGCGGGCACACCCAGCGATCCCAAATGCTGGCGCAGTACATCGTTCAGCGTGAATGCGCTGGTGCTGCCATCGGGTGCACGGCAATCGGTGCATTGCCCGAAAGCCACACCCGCCAGCTTTGAAAGCACGCCTGCCTGTCCGATCTGCGTCAGCATCCGGTCGATACGGTATTCCGCCTCGCCGACATCTTCCAGGAACAGGATCGCGCCGTCGAAACGGGGCAGATATTCAGTCCCGGCAAGCGCCGTCAGCACGGTCAGGTTCCCACCAAGCAATCGTCCGGTTGCTTTGCCACCGGTTATTGTCTGCGTGCGCCAGCGACGCTGCACGAGCCTATCTTCGGTCGGCACAGGATTGGCATAAAGGGGTGTACCAGCGTCGAAGGCAACGGTTCGAAAGCTATCAACCGAGGATTTGCCCCACGCGCTCGAAGCATTCGGGCCGTGAAGCGTAATCGCCCCATTCTTCGCGGCAATCGCCATATGCAGCGCGGTAATGTCGCTATAGCCGAGAACAAATTTGGGATTGGCGCGCACGACATCCCAATCGACAAATGGCAAGAGCCGTGCGCTGCCCCATCCGCCGCGCACCGCAAAGATTGCGCGCACATCCTTGTCGGCAAACATCGCGGTCAGGTCGTCCGCGCGGTCCTTGTCTTGCCCGGCAAGATAGCCGAATTGATCCAGCACATGTTTGCCGCGTTTTGGTACCAGCCCCATCGCCCGAACGGCTTCTTCTACCAATGTAATATCGAAAGCCTCACCGCTGCGTGAGGCCGGTTCGATCAGGCCGACCGTGTCCCCGGGGCGCAGACGCCGGCCCTTTTCGCGTGCCGGCCGTGTGGACTGGGGCGTAGCCGCAGCAAAGGCCGGCGCCGCCATAAGCGCCGCCAGCCCAGCCATGATTTGTCTGCGATCCGGTTTCAGAACTTTGCCTCGACAGCCATTGTGAACGAACGGCCACGTGGGTCCGCCACGCGTGGTTCCCAGCTCGATCCCGAGCCAGTATTGCTGTCATAAGTGATGGCAAACGGTGGGTCGGTATCGAAGATATTTCGCACACCGAAGGTAAGCTTCAGTCGCTCTGCGATCTCTTGCGAAGCCGAGAGGTTATAGATGTGGTACGCCTTAACCCGGGCATTATAGTCTGGTCGACCCGCGCTAAGGTTCGGCCCGGTGAGAGAGTTAGGCAAGCCAAAGTTCTGGTAACCTCCACGATAAATCTGTGAGAATGATAGCGTTAAACCATCATTTTGATAGCTGATCCACGCGTTATGCTTCCACTTGAGGCCTAGGTCACCTGCCAGCGAGAATACGCCGCGCAGGTTGGTATAGGCAAGGCTGGGAAGGAGCTTTTCCTTCTTGTTAAGCAGCAACGTGCCGTCGAGCCCGACAGAGAAACTTCCCTTCAACGCATCGAAGCCTGCGCGTGCAGAGAAATCGATTCCGCTTGTCCGGCGCGAACCAAAGTTGCCCGCACGCAGGTCGACAAGCGTTATGGTTCCGGCCGTCCGGATGATACGTTCGGGGAAGGCGTCGATATTGGCGAATAGCTGCGGTATGGTGATGGAGCCGATCACGTTATCAACCGCGATATTCCAATAGTCGGCTGAAAGGCTAATCCTCGAGGTAGGTCGTAAAACAGCGCCGAAGCTGTACTGCTCTGAAGTCTCTGGTCCCAGATTGAGGTTGCCGCCGCTCTGTGAATCCGGCGTGATCGCCGCACAGCCCGGGGTCACGTTGGCGATCCCGCCCGCTGGACACGTGGTTGGATCGGTCAACGAACTACCGGGATTCGGCGAGGTCGTGACGCCGTTAAATATCTGGTTAAATGTTGGCACGCGAAAGCCCGTTCCGAACGAGGCGCGGGCCATGGCCCATTCTACAGGTTGAAATTTGGCGGTGAACTTGGGATTCACCGTATTTCCAAAACCAGTATAGTCGTCAACGCGAACGGCTCCGGTCAGCTCAAGCATATCGAAGACAGGCACCAGAACTTCGGCATACGCTGCCTTAACCGTGCGGCTGCGCTTGCTGAGCTGATTAACATTGTCGAACGCGACGTTAAAAATGCCCGGCGATTTGGTTTCATCACCTGCGACCGAGCCGTCAAATCCATAGCCTTCGCGGCGATAATCAAAGCCTGCTGCAACTTTAACCATCCCACCTGGCATTTCAAACAGATCGCCAGAGATTGATGCGTCGGCCTGCCATAATGTGTATTTGCCGCCATAGAGTCGGACGCCCTTGGCCGACACAGCATCAAGCGCAGCCAATGCCTGCGGAGTCTGGATTACCGAGAATGGGTTCAGGATTCCGCTGTTAAACAGACCGACAATACCAGGAGCAGTCGCACCCGGTGCTATTGGGGCGCGGGGATCGATATTGAAGTTGGTGGCTCCAGGCACTCCGGTGGCGGCAAGCTGCGCTGCAATCTCGGCAGCACGCAACGCGGCTGTTGGAGCGGTGCTCGAAAAGTTGAAAACTCCGCGATAATGGTAACCGCTGCCCAAAATCGAAGTGGATTCGCTTTGAGCGTAGGACCCGCCGACGCGATACTCCCAACTCCCGCCAATCGGTCCCTCGAGTCCAGTGGCAAGGCGGAAGGTCTTGGTGTCCGTTTCATACTCGCGCGGCCCACACGTGATGCAACGCCAGCGGAAAGTGACAGGCAGGCCATAGCGGCCAACGGCGTCGACGGTCCGGTCGCCAACGGCACCAAGACCGGGCAGAGCGGCTGCAAGCCGGTCATAAACGTCATTATAGGTCGCTGCCGTCAACGCGTTTAGCGGATACGCGATCGGCATCGATGTATTGTTGGCCGTGTATTGATTGCTGGAAAAAATCTTCTTTGAATGCGCCTTCGATCCCGTGGCTTCAGCGTAAAGTTCATGATCGCCTAAACGCGCAGTGGCACGGCCATAATAAGTCAGCGTATCAATCGGCTGCTGCAGCGTCGCTGCGCGTCCAGTGTCCCAAGCGCACGCAAATGCTCCTGCAGGTCCTGTCGCAGGCCAAAGAGCTTCGTCATAAGGCAATCCGCCGTCAACAGAGTCGCAACCGGCTCCGCCTGGCAGATCGAGTATGTTGACACCACCACTCCTTCGGACACCGCCAATGTCAAGGTTCGTCAAGGTGCCGGTTGTGTTTCCAAGCAATGTACCCCCTTGAATAATGCCCACGCCTGCAGCCGAGGCAGTGATCGGAAATGCCGTTGCAATCGGGGTCCCCCGCGTATCGATCGAAAGTCCACGGTTGGGCTGGTTGCCATTAACGAAATCACGGTCCTTGCCGAATAATGGCTTGTTCCAGCTTTTGCTGACTGCGGCCATAATATTGAAGCCCTGCTCGTCAAGGTCGCCATAGCCAGCGGTGCCAGACAGGCGATAAATTTGCGCGTCACCTGCTTCGGGAATATCAGCAAAACCGTTCAGGATGACGCCTTGGAAATTTTTCTTGGTAATGAAGTTGATGACGCCGCCGATAGCATCGGTGCCATAGATGGCCGAAGCGCCGTCTTTCAGCACCTCAACGCGCTCGATTGCGGCGAGAGGGACCTGATTGACGTCAACCGCCGATCCGGACAGGCCGTGCGCGGCGACCCGACGGCCGTTCAGCAGCACCAGTGTCGAAGATGCGCCTTGTCCGCGCAGATTGGCCGACGAAAGTCCGTTAGTTCCGCGGGCCGCGCCAGTGACCACGTCAGAGTTCGAGGCGAGATTGTCGGCACCGTTGCCATTGGAGGCCAAAAAAGAAATCAGCTGCTCTGGGCTGCTTATACCTTCACGGCTGAGATCGTCGGTTGTGATGATCTGCAGCGGCAAAGCGCTCCTCGACGGATCCTGCTTAATTCTTGATCCCGTAACTATAATGGATTTGGCATCTTCGTCAGCTGCGCTCGTGTCAGTAGTCTCAGGCGCGTCCTGCGCAAACGCTGGCATGGCCAGCATCGTGGACGATAAGAATAAAGCTAAGGTTGTAGTTTTCATAACGGACTCCCTGTTTAAAACTCAGGGTCTGTCAGCTGTAATACCAATAGCCCTGTTTCGTTGAAAACAGGCTAGCAAGTCATTTTCCGATTGGCAAACAGCAATTTGAACCAACTTTCAACTTTGCGGCGGGGGTAGGTGCAAATTTATTTGCGGCGCCCTGCGTCATCAAAAACCGCGGAAATGAGTCGGTTTTGCTACATTCCATGTCCTGCGACTCGTGGAATTCTGGGCGTTAAGATGAAATTAACCTTTTCAGTTCATTTCCCTTATGGTTAATGAATTCCAACGGCGCTGTTGAACCATTGTTCAGCATAGCCGTAGGGGATAGCACAAAAGCAAAGAGGGGCCAGCCGCATGCGCGTGTTGCTTATTGAAGACGAACCAACCACCGCGAAAGCCATCGAAATGATGCTCGCGACCGAAGGGTTCAATGTCTATACGACCGACCTGGGCGAAGAAGGCCTCGATCTCGGTAAGCTGTATGATTATGATATCATCCTGCTCGACCTTAATCTGCCGGACATGCACGGCTATGATGTGCTGAAAAAGCTGCGCGTCGCCAAAGTGCAGACGCCAGTGCTTATTCTTTCCGGCATTTCGGAAATGGATTCAAAAGTCCGCTCATTCGGCTTTGGTGCCGATGATTATGTGACCAAACCTTTCCATCGCGAAGAACTGGTTGCCCGTATTCACGCAGTTGTGCGCCGGTCGAAGGGGCACAGCCAATCGGTTATCCGTACCGGCAAGCTTGCGGTCAACCTCGATGCCAAAACTGTCGAAGTCGATGGCGCACGCGTTCACCTGACCGGCAAAGAATATGCGATGCTGGAACTGCTATCGCTGCGAAAAGGCACCACGCTGACCAAGGAAATGTTCCTCAACCACCTTTATGGCGGCATGGACGAGCCTGAACTGAAAATCATCGACGTCTTCATCTGTAAGCTGCGCAAGAAATTGTCGCTGGCCTGCATGGGTGAAAACTACATCGAAACCGTCTGGGGTCGCGGCTATGTGCTGCGCGATCTGGAAGACGAAAGTGAGCATCAACAAGTCGCCTGAGTACCCTATTCATTCACCTGAAACGTTCGAAAGGGCGGTATCCGAGAGTATCGGGTACCGCCTTTTCAATTTTACAATATAACACTGTAAAATAATAATTTTTAGGTTTGGAGATACCAGCGTTCGGCGCCCTCTAGGCCTATCGCCGTAAGCACATTTGACGCATAAGCGCCGGTATCAATCCCGATCCGCGACCCGCGTTCCTCAACCTCGAGATAGATCGTGTGGCCAAACACAATCACTTTTTCCAAATCGCCTTTGTGGTCAGTAAACTCTTCGCGAATCCATCGCATGTCGCTGCGTTTTTGTTCGGATAGCGGCACATCAGGGCGGATGCCGGCATGGACAAAGGCATAATCGCCGACGACAATCTGATCCTCGAAACTTTCCAGAAACGTCAGATGCGCCTCGGGGACCAGGCTGGGTAGGCGCGCGGCCAATTCCTCCAACGACAGCGTCAGATATTCTGACCGAGGGATAGGATAGCTTTGCAACGTCGCATCGCCGCCGATTTTCAGGAAAAAGCGTAGCGTTTTAAGATCGCGATTGCGGCACGCTTTCAGGAACACTTCTTCGTGGTTGCCCAACAGGAACCGCACGTTGCCGCCAGTCGCGCGCAGAGCCATCGCGGTTTCAATCACGCCCGCACTGTCAGCGCCGCGATCAACGAGGTCGCCCAAAAAGATAATCTGCGTTTTGGCCGAGGCGCGCGCTGTGTTGTCGCTGTCAATCTGATCCAACAGTTTTAGCAGTAGGTCATTACGGCCATGCACGTCACCAATGGCATAGACGCGCACACCATCCGGCACTCGCGCGGTATCCAGCGGGCGTTTGGTCGCTGTGCGTTTGAAGAGGCGGGCTAGCATAGAGGCGGGCATATAGAGACGCCGAGGGCCATAGGGAAGGGTGCAGACGGTTGCGTCGTCTAGACTGCCTGATAAGGTTGCGATCATGAAGCGTTTGGCGATTATTTGGGACAGTATGACGGGCGGGTCACAAGCGTTGGCTTTGGCAGCCGCAGAGGGTGCGCGCGGGAACGCCGATGGTGAGGTGAGACTGGTTGCGGCGCGTGACGCTGGCGCCGATGACGTGCTTGACGCTGATGGGTATCTCTTTGTCTTTCCCGAAAATCTGGCGGCGATCAGCGGGGTGATGAAAGCGTTCTTCGACCGTTCCTATTATCCCTGCCTCGGCCAAATCGACGGAAGGCCTTATTCGGTCATTGTCTGTGCAGGTTCCGACGGCAGCAATGCCGTGCGTCAGGTTGAACGGATCGCGACCGGATGGCGGCTAAAACGCGTCGCAGAAAGCATGATTGTCTGCACCCATGCGCAAACGCCCGAGGCGATCCTAGCGACGAAAGTCATTGATCAGGCAGATTTAGGCGCTGCCCGGGATTCGGGTGCTGCTATGACTGAGGGGTTGGCTTTGGGCGTCTTCTAACGCCCGCCATGCTCGCTTTTTACCCAGCGCACTGTGCCTGACGACGCGCGCATCACAACAGTTTCGGTCGTCATTTTTCCATCGCGGTTACGCTTGACGCCTTCAAGTAACGAGCCATCGGTCACGCCGGTCGCGGCAAAGATGCAGTCGCCTTTGGCCAGTTCTTCAAGGTCATAAATCTTGTCCAGATCCTCGATGCCCCATTTGCGCGCACGCAGACGTTCGTCGTCGTTGCGGAACAACAAGCGGCCTTTGAATTGCCCACCGACACAGCGCAAAGCGGCGGCTGCAAGCACGCCTTCGGGCGCTCCGCCTGAACCCATATAGATGTCGACGGTGGTGTCAGGATTGGTCGTGGCAATAACACCCGCAACGTCACCATCGGGGATCAGCATGACGCCGCAGCCCAAGGCGCGCAGTTCTGCAATCAGCTTTTCATGGCGGGGGCGGTCCAACACACAAACGATCAACTCGTCGGGTGATACGCCCTTTTCCTTGGCAACGGCGCACACATTTTCCTCAACCGTTTTGTCGAGATTGACGATGTTGGGAGAATAGCCGGGGCCGACGGCGATCTTGTCCATATAGACATCCGGTGCGTTGAGCAGATTGCCTTCCTCGGCAACCGCCAACACCGCCAGAGCATTGGGGCCAGCCTTGGCTGTAATCGTTGTGCCTTCTAACGGATCCAGCGCGATGTCGATTTTGGGGCCAGTGCCAATCGCCGAGCCGACCTTTTCACCGATAAACAGCATCGGCGCTTCATCGCGTTCGCCTTCGCCGATAACCACGGTGCCGTCCATTGGCAGCTCGTTCAGCGCCGCACGCATCGCTTCAACAGCTGCTGCATCGGCGGCTTTCTCATCACCGCGACCGATCAGCTTAGCCGCTGCAATAGCCGCCGCTTCGGTGACGCGCACCATTTCAAGGACCAACACGCGGTCAAGAATATCGCTTCGGGCCAGCATAATTTCTCCGTAATTGCATAATCTTGGCTATTAATCCTGCATACAGACAACAGCCGTCAGGGTGTAGGAAGTCGCAAGTTGTGGCTGCGATAGGCAAGGAGCGTTAGGATGTCGAGAGCAGTGTTTATAATGCTCTTGCTCTGTAACGCATCCGCCTTCGCCCAATCACCCGACAAGCCAGTCGAAGAAGTGGCGGAGTTGGTTAAAACCCGATCCACCGAAATTATCACGGTTGAAGACGGGAAGAAATGCCCAGAAGTCGTTGAGAGCGACGGCATCGTCGTCTGCGCCGAAATCGACAATGGTGAAGATCAGCTGATTTTTAGCGACCAACGGGTCAAAGAATCATCGGGCGCAAGAACCAATGCGGATGCTGCTGCCTGTATCCCCGGCACCGGCTGCCGCGTGCCGCCGTCGGGCGGGGTTACAATCGGTTTTGGCAAGCGCCGCCCGCCGGTAATCCCTTTTGAAGAGGTTCTTAAAGGGCTGCCCGAGCCCGATGCTGTAGTTCCAGAAGAACCAGACTATGAAGAGCTGGTGCCATTGCCGGAGCCCGTAACGCCTGACAGCCTATTCGCCGATAATGTGCATCACCATCGGCTCGCCTAATAGGCTGTCTGATCCAGACAAGGTTTTGAGTGTGGCGTCGATGGCCGCTTCGCAGCCTTCATGGGTTACCATCGATATCAATGCAGAACCGTCGGTGATCTCGCGTTGGATCAGGCTTTCGATCGACAATCCAGCATCGCGCATTGCAGCAGCGATTTCGGCCAGCACGCCAGCGCGGTCGGCAACAAGCATGCGGAGATAGGTTTGACCGACACGGTGCGCTGCGGACGCGCGGGGCAGGCTTTCCAGTTCATTCGTGGGAACCGAAAATGCGGGGCCGGTTTCTTTGCGCGCGATGTCGACCAGATCGGCGACCACTGCCGACGCGGTTGGCCGGTCGCCCGCGCCTGCACCTTGGAACAACAAGCGGCCCGAATAATTACCCTCTGCGACCACAGCGTTGGTCGCGCCGGTGACGTTGGCTAGCGGATGTGCCAGTGGAACGAGGCAAGGGTGAACGCGTTGAAAAATTTGCGCGTCTCCATTTTCGCCGTCAATTTCCGCAAAGCCGATCAGGCGGATACGATAGCCCAATGCCTGTGCTTGGGCGATATCAGCTGCCAAAATTTTGCGGATGCCGCGCACTTCGACACCGGCAAAATCAATTTTCGAACCAAAGCTAAGCGATGCCAAAATCGAAAGTTTATGCGCGGCATCGACGCCGTCGATGTCAAAGCTGGGGTCTGCCTCGGCATAGCCTTTGGCCTGCGCATCCGCGAGAACCTCGGCAAAATCGCGGCCATCGCGCTCCATCGCCGATAGGATGAAATTGCACGTGCCGTTTAGGATGCCGTAAACGCGGTCAATGCGGTTCGCCGCCGCGCCGTCGCGCAGCCCTTGAATGACCGGAATGCCGCCCGCGACCGCTGCTTCAAATTTCAAAGGCGCATTTTTGCTATCGGCCAACGCGCCAAGTTCGGCGCCATGATGCGCGATCATCGCTTTATTGGCGGTGACAAGCGCGCGGCCATTGCCCAATGTTTCGCGCGCCAGCGTCAGCGCTGGACCGTCTGAACCACCGACCAATTCCACAACAACATCGACATCATCAGCTTTCGCCAATTCGCCCATGTCATCGACCCAGCGATAGGATGACAAATCGACGCCGCGGTCCTTTGTACGGTCCCGCGCGGTAACCGCCACGATTTCAATCGGACGGCCGGCACGCCTCGCAATCAGGTCATGGTTTTCCTCAATCAGCCGGATGACTCCGGTGCCAACTGTGCCAAGACCGGCGAGTGCGATACGAAGGGGAGTTGCCATAAATACCTGTATGGAGGTTGCGTTACGGCCCGCCGCCTAGGCCAATTTTTGCGGCTTTACCAGCCCAAGCTTGCCGCTTTGTGACCCAGCCCGTATAGCGCGCCGGCGTTAGACATAAATGCCGTGTCCCATCATGGGTAAGCCGTTGCTGCAATGGGTGGTCGAGGCGGTCGGTCCTGCATTTCCCTATGCGCGCGCCGAGAGTGCCTTTCCGTTGATGATTACCACAGCCGACAATGTGCTGGCCGAACCAGCATATTTGCGCGGCGTGCATGAAGCGTCGATGGCTGGTGAAGGCGAAGCTGTCGTTGTGCCGCATCTGACGCCCGACGGCGCATTTACAATCGATGGCGATGATGAGCGGACTTATGGTGTAGCGGAACTTTTGTTGAAGCAACGCAAAAGCTGAAAGCGGTGGATCGAGCAACCGTAACCGCGTGCCGTGCACACCAATTTGGTGACCCCTACGGGAGGGGATGGTGTATTCAACATTTGCTAAAAAACCCCAGAAATCCGACAATCGTTGTAAGGTTATGTACCGTTTTGTGTAGCAAAGTTGTTTAGCAATAGCACTTTGGATTTGGCGGTTCTTCAAAGGTATGGAATATCTACCCAACAGGTCCTGAAAATCCGGATGATTGCCTTACGACGGTGTTGTCAGAGCAAATGAACTGGGTCAATTTAGGCCATGGAGCTCCATCTCGTTGCATGGTTCTTTTTGACACTAAATCGCAGCAATCCGCTGAAGGGCTGATCGAAGCAACAGGTCTGACAGCGGTACTATCCTAGCATGTGCATTTAGTCTGACAATGCTCGCGCCGAACAAAGGGATGGAAGATTGTCGAAGCTGCAACGCACATCGGAGTGGACGAAGGAATGCGGGGCCGTTGGGAGAATGGTCAGTTGCAAATCTACAATCGACATCGACAATTGCTTTTGTCTCTAATAGGCTAGTTTCCACTAACATGTTTTTGCCAAGCATAGTTTTAGGCCGTGGACTCATAATGGCGCAGCCGTAGCCTGATGCAAGCGAGTTTGACCATGGCGAGGAAGGACGAGCCGAGCTTGTCGTAACGGGTTGCTA
>JBEBKE010000051.1:0-15836 GCA_040079555.1 Sphingorhabdus sp.
CTGGCTCTATGCCCGCCAGCTGCGCCGCGAGGGGCAGTAGCGCGGCGACCGGTTGGAGAGAGCGTGCCGGACTTGGGCAAAACTGGCGGAGAGGGTGGGATTCGATATTAATCTCTATATCATTGATTTCTATTAAAATTACCTATTGCGATTGGAGCAGTGCCCCCAAGAATGCCCCCAAGAAATATGGACGCAAGCGGCAGAACTTGGACGCAGTCCGACCTTCAAATCGACCTTGATTGATGGTCCTGATTCGCTGACAGTTCGAAACGTCGGCTTCTGCGAGAGCAGCGAGGGTAGCCAAGGTTTGTCAGGACTTCATCACGACAGAACGTCTGCACCACAGTCAGTTTCAGCGGCTGTTTGCCCTCCGCCCTTGCGGCTTCGGCCTTTGGGTCAGGAAATTGCAGTTAGAATGCCAACGCTAACGCTGTCTGGTAGATCACAGCCTGATCGTTGGATGGTTCACAACGGACCAACCATTTGGCTTGGGAGAGTGTAGCTTGAGCGCCTGAGTCCTGATTGCCAAGAGGGACGAGGCCTGAATTCGATAAGATCGCGCGGGCGAAGGTTGTCCGGTTGCCTGACGCCGGAAATGGACTCGCGACTGGGAGCTGGATCCAATCCAGCACGGAATTGATCGCCCGCCCTTGTAGCAGGCCAAGTAAGGGGGCGAGGAAGAGGCGTGCCGTGACCAGCGCCGAAGTTGGATTACCAGGCAGGCCGATCACCCAGCGCCCTTGCGAACGGCCAATCCAGACCGGTTTTCCGGGTTTGATCGCCACTTTCTCGAACAACAGCTCAAGTTCCTGCTCAGAGAACATCGCCTTGGCATAGTCGCGCTCGCCAACCGATGCGCCGCCAGTCACCACCACAACGTTTGCCAGCGAAAGCGCGCGTCCAGCCAGATGCTGCAGAGCGGCCAAATCGTCCGCCCCGCTCAGCCTCGCCTCGATCCGGGCACCAAACTGCTGAGCCAACGCGGCCACGCCAAACGAAACCGATTCGGGAATTTTCAGAGGATTGTCCCGCGCCGATCCGGGCGGCGCCAATTCATCCCCAGTAGCAATGATGACCACCCGCGGTCGCTTGTAGACTGATACGGTGGCGCGATCCGCAGCTGCCAGTGTAATCATGGTGCGCGCGTCAAGTAGCGTGCCGACTGAGAGTAGAAGGTCACCTTCCGCAAAGTCGCTGGCGGCTTGACGCACATGCCAGCCTGGTCCGAACTCAGCGGTGATCGCCATTTCCGTCCCGTCTGACGTACAGTTCTCCTGCATCACCACTCGGTCGGATCCGTCAGGCATAGCGGCACCGGTGAATATCCGCACGCATTCACCTTGGCTGAGTGCCGGCGGCGGAGTCCCTCCGGCAAAGCTCTCGCCAATGATGCGCAGCCGCGCACCGACTGCAGCATCGGTATCGCGCAGCGCATAGCCATCCATTGCCGAAACCGCGCGGCGCGGCGATGCGATCGCAGCGTGGATCGGTTCAGCCAGGACCCGCCCGTTCGCTTCGATCAGCTCAACATGTTCCGATCCCAGCGCCAGCACGTTTTCGGCGAGCAACGCCAGCGCCTCCTCAAATGCGATCATGCACAGACCTCGCGCAGTCGGGGCAGCGCGCCGGCGATTGAACAGGGCCTGTGACGGCTGTCGAACTCGAGTTCGAGCAGGCCGTCCCATGCATCCCGGCACGCCCCCGGTGATCCAGGGATGCAGAAGATGAACGCGTCACCGATCTGTCCGGCAAAGGCACGTGACTGCATTGTGGCGACGCCAACGGTTTGCAGGCTCTTCTGGTGAAAAGCGAACGAAAACCCGTCCATTTCCCGCCGCAGCAGCGGCTTGACCGCTTCCGGCGTGTTATCCCGTGGCGAGAAGCCAGTGCCACCGGTGGTGAGGATGATTTCGATCCCCGGTTCAGCTCGCCACGCCAGTATTTGCGCCCGGATGGCAGTGATGTCGTCCGGCACGATTGCGCGGCCGACCAGGTTATGCCCCGCTGCATTCAGCCGGTCGATCAGGAGTGCGCCCGAAGTGTCGGTTTCGATCGTGCGGGTGTCTGAAATGGTCAGCACCGCCATGCCCAGCGGATGGAAGGGCAAGGATTCGTCAATTCCAGCCAAGGATCATCCTCCGATCGATGCGAGATGCGGCGTTGCCCCGCTGTTGCCCTGGTGCAGACGGTGGCCAGGCGCCTTGGTGGCGGTAAGCGCGGCGATCCGGGCAATCAGTTCGTCCTGCTGGTTATCGGCTTGCAGCAAGGGTCGAAGATCGATGCCGTGATCGCCAAACAGGCAGAGGTGCAGTTTGCCTTGCGATGAAACCCTGAGGCGATTGCAGGAGGCGCAAAAGTCTTTGGAATAGGGTGCGATGATTCCGATCTGTCCCGGGCGGCCCGGCTGGGAATAGACCACAGCCGGCCCAGCCCCTTCCTCCCGGGCGAGGTGCTGCCAGCCCATAGCACCGAGCCTGCTGGCAATCTCGGCCCCGGCCAGATGGTGCCGTTCGAAAAAGGCGGTGTTGTCATTGGTGCGCATCACTTCGATGAATCGCAGCGAAAGATCGTGCTGCTGCACGAAGGCGATGAAGCCCTCCAGTTCGTGATCGTTGATCCCGCGCATCAGCACGCTGTTGAGCTTGACCGTGTCGATCCCCGCCGCGCGCGCGGCAGCGATGCCGTCCAGCACTTCGCTCAGCCGGTCGTGCCCTGTGATCGCGGCGAAGCGAGCGGGATCGAGAGAATCGACACTGACGTTGAGTGCATTGATCCCGGCTGCAGCATAGTCGTCGGCGCGCTCTGTCAGGCGATAGCCGTTGGTGGTCATGGCCAGGCGGCGGATGCCCGGAACCCGTGACACGGCGGCGGCAATATTGATCAATTCGCGCCGAAGGCTGGGCTCTCCGCCGGTCAACCGCACTTTCCATAGTCCCAATCGGGCAAAGGCAGTGACGAGGCGGCGCACTTCATCAACCGAAAGGTTTGCCGGCTGCCCGGCTTGCTTGCGGTAGCCATCGGGCAGGCAATAACTGCACCGGAAGTTGCAGACATCGGTCAGCGACAGCCGCAGATACTCGAAGCGCCTGCCGTGGCCATCATGGAGGGTTTGCTGCATCCTAGGCCGCCAACTCCACGCCGCTGACCCCGGCCTGCTCGGCCAGGATCGCGATGTATTGCGCCACGGCGCGGCGGTAGCTGGCTTCTTCGAGGTATTCGGCGATCAGTGCCCGCACAGCCTCGAAAGGCAAGGGATTGGCCTCAATTCGATGGCCGGAGCGGATCACGTGGACCCCGAAACGGCTACGCACCGGGCTCAGGCAAAGCGTGTCGGATGGCAGCGCGAACAATGCGTCCTCGAAGGGTTTGACCATCTGCCCAGCCGGGACCTGACCGAGATTGCCGCCCTGTTCGCGTGAAGGACAGGCCGAGTGGGTCCGGGCCAGTTCCTCGAACCGCGAAGGGTCTTGTTCAAGTGCACGGATCAGCGTGCGGGCATCACCAGTGGCGAGCCCCATCGCGAAGTCGTCCGCAGGGTCCGCTTCGATCAGGATATGCGCGGCCTCGACCAGCAACGGGGTGGTGAAGCGCTCCGCGTTGTGATCGAAAAACCGTCGGCAGGTTTCCTCGTCGGCTTTGGGCGTCTTGATCTCGCGCGCCAGCAGCGCGTCGATCAGCGCGTCTTCGCGGGTCATCGGCTGCCCTGTCTCATCGCAGGTCTCGCCAGGCTCAAGCTCCAGCCGCTCGGCCTCGTCGACCAGCAATTGGCGGATCGCGAGCGCTTCAGCGGCTGCTTCCCAGGCCGCTTCGGCGCTCGGGGCGGGATGGTTCTGCGCCTCGGCGGCGATGTCGCCCACGGGGATCTCGCGCCCGCCCACGATCACCGGATCGGGGCTCATGACGCCAGCTTCCGCGAACGCACGACCTGATAGCCTGAGCGCCAGACATACCGGACTGGTGCCGAAAGCATATGGACCAGCCGGGTAAACGGGAAGATCAGCAGGATCGTCAGGCCAAGGAACAGGTGCAGTTTGAACACCGGCGCAACTTCGCGGATCAGGTCCGATGCCCCGGCGCGGAAGGTAAATATGCCTTGCGCCCACTCCATGAATTTGACCATCTCGTGCCCGTCGAGGTGCTGGGCCGAGACCGGGAGCGTCGCCAGACCCAGCGCCAGCTGGACCCACAGCAGCAAGATCACCAGGTTGTCGCTGAAGCTGGAAGCCGCTCGCACTCTTGCGTCGAAGAAGCGGCGGTGGATCAGGAGCGTCGCGCCGATGATCGCAATCATACCCGCAACGCCGCCCGCGACCATCGCCAGCAATTGCTTTGCCCCGTGCGGCACGCCCAGCGCATCCCAGATGGCAATCGGGGTGAGCAGTCCGCCGACATGGCCCAGGAAGATCACCAGCACGCCCACGTGGAACAGCACCGAGCCGATCATCAGCTGTTTGCGTCGCAGAAGCTGGCTGGAACCCGCCCGCCACGAGTAAGGCTCGCGATCATACCGGATGACCGATCCAACCGCGAGAACCGCCAGCGCGATGTAGGGATAGATCCCGAAGATCAGGTGGTGGAGAAAGTCAGCCATGGATCGGGCTCCTGACAGGTTCGGGATTGAGGATGCGTTCGACCATCGCACTGACTTGCGGGCATTCGGCGCTCCCGGGGGCGGCAGGACTATCGAAGCGGACCTGCTCTTCCTCCCAAGCTGCGTCGAGCGCGGCCAGATCATCGGGATCGTCCGCCGGAGCGATCACGAAAGCTTCGCCTCCGGCTCCCGCCAGATCGGCCAGGATCCGCATCGGCGCGGCATAGGATGTGTCCTTTTCCTCCAGCCGCTGCGCCAGCGCGGAGATGATCACACCTGGTTGGGCCAGTTCCTCGGCCGCTTGGGCGGGCGGCAGGACCGAGAGATACTCAAGGAACAGCGGCAAGTAATCGGGCAATTCCTTGGCCTCGATTTCCAGACCCTGTGCTTCGTATCGGTCGCGCAAGTCGACCATCGCCTGCCCGCGATCGCGGCTTTCCCCGTGGACGTGTTCGAACAGATGGAGCGACAGCGCCCGGCCCCGGTCGAACAGCGCGACATAAGCTTCCTGGTTGTCGAGCAAGTCGTCGTGGACCAGTCGGTCGATCAGCGGGGCCAGCGCCACGCGCTGATCGGGGGTCAGCAAGCCGTCTTCGGCCAGCAGCGCCGAAAACACCGGCGCGGCTTGCTGGACCGCCTCGTCCGGATAGCGCAGCAGCGCGGAGAGGACACGCAAGGTCGCTTTCATCAGAATACCTCCGAAGGGGTCTGGAGTTTCTTGCGGGCCGGAGCGCCAAACAAGTTTGCACCGCTGGTGCCGCCCGAGCAGCCATTGCCGAGCGAGAAGCCGCAGCCACCGCGCTCTTCGTACATGTCGTCGGCAACTTCGCGGTGGCCGCTGGGGATCACGAAGCGGTCCTCGTAATTGGCGATTGCCATCACGTGGTACATGTCCTCGATCTGTTGGCCGGTCAGACCAACCTCGCGGGCGATCTCCTCGCTGATGACGCCGTCCACGGTCTTGCCGCGCATGTAGGCGCGCATCGCCAGCATCCGCTCAAGCGCCTCGACCACCGGTGCTTCCTTGCCAGCGGTGAGTAGGTTGGCGAGGTATTTGACCGGAATCCGCAAGCTGCGGACATCGGGCATGCCGTTGCGGGCCGATATCTTGCCCGCGCTGGCCGCATTGTTGATCGGCGATAGCGGCGGCACGTACCAGACCATCGGCAGGGTGCGGTATTCAGGGTGGAGCGGGAAAGCGACTTTCCATTCCATCGCCATCTTCCACACCGGCGAATGCCGTGCGGCTTCCAGCCAGCTGTCGGGCACGCCGTCCTTGCGGGCTTGCTCGATCACCGCCGGGTCATTGGGATCGAGGAAGATGTCGAGCTGTTCTTGATAGAGGTCCTCGACGTGTTCGGTGCTGGCCGCCGCCTCGATCTTGTCGGCGTCATAGAGCATCACACCCAGATAGCGGATACGCCCGACACAGGTCTCGCTGCACACAGTCGGCTCGCCCGCCTCGATCCGGGGATAGCAGAAGATGCACTTTTCGCTCTTGCCGCTTTTCCAGTTGAAGTAGATCTTCTTGTAGGGGCAGCCCGAAATGCACATCCGCCAGCCGCGGCACTTTTCCTGATCGATCAGGACGATCCCGTCTTCCTCGCGCTTGTAGATTGAGCCCGAGGGGCAGGCCGCGACGCAAGTCGGGTTGAGGCAGTGCTCGCACAACCTTGGCAGGTACATCATGAAGGTGTTTTCGAACTCGCCGTAGATCTCTTTCTGGACGCCTTCGAAGTTGTAATCCTGCGACCGCTTGGAAAATTCGCCGCCCAAGATTTCCTCCCAGTTGGGACCGCCTTCGATCTTCTCCATCCGTTCGCCGGTGATCAGGCTGCGGGGGCGCGCGGTGGGGAAGGCCTTGCTTTCGGGGGCGCTCTGCAGGTGGCCGTAATCGAACGTGAAGGGTTCGTAATAGTCGTCGATTTCTGGCAGATCGGGGTTGGCGAAAATCTTCGCCAGCAGCCGCCACTTGCCCCCCATCTTGGGCCGGATCGAGCCCGCTGCAGTACGTTCCCAGCCACCGTTCCAGCGCTTCTGGTTTTCCCAGTCCTTGGGATAACCCACACCGGGCTTGCTCTCGACATTGTTGAACCAGGCGTATTCCATGCCCTCGCGGCTGGTCCAGACGTTCTTGCAGGTGACCGAACAAGTGTGGCAGCCGATGCACTTGTCGAGGTTCAGCACTTTGCCGATTTGTGCGCGGACCTTCATGCTGCGTGCTCCCCTTCGGCCAGCTCGCCTTCAAGCCAGTCAACCTTGCTGAGTTTGCGGACGATCACGAATTCGTCGCGGTTCGAACCGACGGTGCCATAGTAGTTGAAGCCGTAAGCTTGCTGGACGTAGCCGCCGATCATGTGGGTGGGCTTGAGGATCGCGCGGGTCACCGAATTGTGGATTCCCCCGCGCTGCCCGGTGAGCGGTGAACCCGGCACGTTCACGTGCTTCTCCTGCGCGTGATACATGAACAGGGTGCCTTCCTTCATCCGCTGAGACACCACCACACGGGCGACCAGTGCGCCGTTGGCGTTGAAAGTTTCAACCCAGTCGTTGTCGACCAGTTCGGCCTTGGCGGCATCCACCTCGCTCATCCAGACAATCGGCCCGCCGCGCGACAGCGTCAGCATCAGCTGGTTGTCGGTATAGGTGGAATGGATCCCCCACTTCTGGTGCGGGGTGATGAAGTTGAGCACCACGTGCTTTTGCCCTTCAGCCTCGGCCAGCATCGGCGCCACCGCCTTGGTATCGATCGGTGGACGGTAAACACATAGCGCCTCGCCAAAGGCCAGCATCCACTTGTGGTCCTGATAGAGCTGTTGCCGACCCGTCAGGGTCCGCCAAGGGATCAGTTCATGGACGTTGGTGTATCCGGCGTTGTAGCAAACATGCTCGCTTTCCAGCCCGGACCAGATCGGCGAAGAAATGATCTTCCTTGGTTGAGCCTGGATATCTCGGAACCGGATCTTCTCGTCTTCCTTGGGCAGCGCCAGATGCGCGTGCTCGCGTCCGGTGAAAGTCGAGAGCGATTCCCACGCTTTGACCGCCACCTCACCGTTGGTTTCGGGTGCCAGCATCAGCAGCACTTCGGCCGCATCGATTGCAGTCTCGATCTTGGCCATGCCCTTGGTTGGGCCGTCTTCAGTGACGGTGCCGTTGAGCTTGCGCAGCAACTCCACTTCGTGGCCGGTCTCCCAGGACATCCCCTTGCCGCCGTTGCCCAGCTTGTCCATCAGCGGACCAAGCGCAGTGAAGCGTTTATAGAGATTCGGATAGTCACGCTCGATCAGCGCGACATTGGCCATGGTTTTGCCTGGAATGGGCACCAGATCCTCAGTGCCCCAATCGCTCACTTCGAACGGCTGGGCGATTTCATTGGCGGTATCGTGCTGGATCGGCACCAGCACCAGATCCTGCTCGACGCCCAGCACTTCGGGTGCGATCTCGGAAAAGGTCTTGGCGAGCCCCTTGTAGATGTCCCAGTCGCTGCGCGATTCCCACACCGGATCGACCGCCGCTGACAGCGGGTGAATGAAGGGATGCATGTCGGACGTGTTGAGATCGTCTTTTTCGTACCAGCTGGCAGTCGGCAGAACGATGTCGGAATAGACGCAGGTGGTCGACATTCGGAAGTCGAGCGTGACCAACAGGTCCAATTTCCCCTTGGGAGCCTCGTCGTGCCACTTCACGTCCTTGGGTTTCTGGTGGCCCATTTCGCCCAGATCCTTGCCCTGAACGCCGTGGGCAGTCCCGAGCAGATGCTTCAGGAAATATTCGTGGCCCTTGCCCGAAGATCCGAGCAGATTTGAGCGCCAGACGAACATGTTGCGCGGCCAATTGGCCGGATCGTCAGGGTCGAAGCATGACATTTCAAGCTCGCCCGACTTGAGCGCATTTGCGACATAGTCCTTGGGCTCTTGTCCGCTGGCCTTGATCGCCTTGCCCACTTCCAGCGGATTGGTCTTGAGCTGCGGCGCGCTTGGCAGCCAGCCCATCCGCTCAGCCCGGACGTTATAGTCGATCAGACTGGCGTCCCAATCTCCATCGGGCGCGGTTGGCGAGAGAATTTCACTGACCCCCAGCGTTTCGTAGCGCCATTGGTCGGTGTGGGCATAGAAGAAGCTGGTCGAATTCATCTGCCGCGGCGGACGGCTCCAATCCAGCCCGAAGGCCAGCGGCAACCAACCGGTTTGCGGGCGCAGCTTTTCCTGGCCGACGTAATGGGCCCAGCCGCCACCCGATTGACCGACACAGCCGCACATCACCAGGAGGTTGATGATCCCCCGGTAATTCATGTCCATGTGGTACCAGTGGTTGAGACCGGCTCCCAAGATGACCATCGACTTGCCGTTTGTCGCTTCGGCATTGGCGGCAAATTCGCGCGCTACGGTGATGATGTGATCAGCCGGAATGCCGGTGATCGTTTCGGCCCAGGCTGGGGTGTAAGGGCTGGCATCGCCATAATCGCGCGCGACATGCTCGCCGCCCAGACCACGATCGAGGCCGTAGTTCGCGCACAGCAGATCGAACACCGTGGCGACGTAGGTGCGGCCCTCAGCCAGTTCCAGCTCACGTACCGGGACACGCTTCAAAAGCACATCCGGGTGATCGGTTCCCTGGAAGAAATCGTGCTCGCGGTTACCGAAGTAGGGAAACGCAACGTCCAGAACTTCGTCGTGATCCTTGTCGAGGATCGCGGTCATCCGCAGCTTGACGTCGCTGCCTTTGCCATCCTTTTCTTCAAGGTTCCACTTGCCTTTGTCGCCCCAGCGGTGCCCGGCGGACCCGGTCGGTGCGACAGCTTCATCGCTGGTTTCGTCAATGGCAACAGTCTTCCACTCAGGATTGTTGCCCTCACCCAGATTGCCCGCGAAATCGGAGGCACGCAGCAATCTGTCAGGCACGAACCGGCCGTCTTTTTCTACCAATCGTACCAACATCGGCATGTCGGAATAGCGGCGGCAGTAGTCTTCGAAGTAGGGTACCTGCCGATCGAGATGGAACTCGCGCAGGATAACATGGCCCATCGCCAGCGCCAGCGCAGCGTCGGTTCCGGCCTTTGGATTCAGCCAAATGTCGGCAAATTTTGTCGCTTCGGCATAGTCGGGGCTGACCACCGCAACCTTGGCCCCGCGATAGCGCGCCTCGGTCATGAAATGGGCATCTGGCGTACGAGTTTGCGGAACGTTGCTGCCCCACAACATCAGGAAGCCGGAATTGTACCAATCGGCGCTTTCGGGAACGTCGGTTTGCTCGCCCCAGGTCATTGGGCTGGCTGGCGGCAGATCGCAGAACCAGTCGTAGAAGCTCATGCAGGTTCCGCCGAGCAGCGACAGATAGCGCGATCCCGCCGCATAGCTGACCATCGACATCGCCGGGATCGGGCTGAACCCGATCACCCGGTCTGGGCCCCATTTTTTCGCGGTATAGGCATTCGCCGCAGCGATAATCTCGTTCACTTCGTCCCAGGTCGAACGCACGAAGCCGCCGTGGCCGCGGATCGCAGTATAGCTTTTGCGCTTGGCCGGATTGGCCTGGATCGAAGCCCAGGCCGCAACGGGCGGCATTGTCGCCCTCGCTTCGCGCCACAGCTTGACCAGCCGCTTGCGGATCAGCGGGTACTTCAGCCGGTGGGCCGAATAGATGTACCAAGAGTAGCTCGCCCCGCGAGGACAGCCGCGCGGTTCGTGGTTGGGCAGTTCGGGCCGAGTCCGGGGATAGTCGGTCTGCTGCGTTTCCCAGGTGATGATCCCGCCCTTGACGTAGATCTTCCACGAACACGATCCGGTGCAATTCACCCCGTGGGTCGAACGCACGATCTTGTCGTGCTGCCAGCGCTTGCGATAGCCGTCCTCCCAGTCGCGGGCTTCGGCCGTGGTTACCCCGTGACCATCGGAGAACGTCTCTTTCTTCTGGGCGAAGAAGGTCAGGCGGTCGAGCAGGTGGCTCATGCGGGGGCTCCTTGAGCGGTGGGGGCGGGAGCGGCGATGCCGCGTTCAACGTCGTGCAGCAGCCCGCCCTTGCGGGTGTAGGCGTACCAGGTCAGCGCCGCGCAGCTCGCGTAGAAGACCAGGAAGCCATAGAGCGCGACATGCGGCGTGCCGGTGGCGCTGATCGACATCCCGAAAGCGCGCGGGATGAAGAAGGCGCCGTAGGCCGCGATTGCCGAAGTGAAGCCGACGATCGCCGCCGATTCCTTTTCCGCCTGGCGGGTGCGCTGCGCGCTATCGAGCTCGGGCATCAGCCGCGGCACTTCCTGGCGCATGATCACAGGGATCATTTGGAAGGTCGAGGCATTGCCGACGCCGGTGACAAAGAACATGAACACGAAACTGGCGAGGAAGCCCGTGAAGTCCTTGGCATCGAGGAAGTGGACGACACTCAGCGTGCCTACCATCATCCCCAGGAACACCCAGAAGGTCACCCGGCCGCCGCCCCAGCGATCCGACAGCCAGCCGGTCGCCGCGCGGCTGATCGCACCGACCAGCGGGCCTAGGAACACGTACTTGAGCACGTTGACGTCAGGGAATTGGCTCTTGGCGAGTAGCGGCAGTCCGGCCGAGAAGCCAATGAACGAACCGAACGTTCCGGTGTAGAGCCAGCACATCAGCCAGTTGTGCTTGCGCTGGAAGATCACCGACTGCTCGGCGAAGCTGGCCTTGGCATCGGCAATGTCGTTCATCCCGAACCAGGCCAGCACGGTCGAGACCATGATGAACGGCACCCAGATGAACCCGGCGTTCTGCAGCCACAACTGGCCGCCATCCTTGGTCATCTGGGCTTCTCCGCCCAGCGCTCCGAACACGCCAGCAGTGATCAGCAGCGGAACCGCGAATTGCATCACCGAGACGCCCAGGTTGCCAAGTCCTGCATTGAGCGCCAGCGCGTTGCCCTTCTGCGCCTTGGGGAAGAAGAACCCGATGTTTGACATAGACGAGGCAAAGTTGCCGCCGCCAAAGCCGCACAGCAGCGCCAGGACCAGGAAGATGAAATAGGGCGTATCCGGGTTCTGCACCGCATAGCCGATCCCGAAGGCCGGGATCAGCAGCGAAGCGGTGCTGAGCGTGGTCCACAGCCGACCGCCAAAGATCGGCACCATGAAGCTGTAGAAGATCCGGAAGGTCGCACCCGACAGGCCCGGCAGCGCGGCCAGCCAGAACAGCTGGTCGGTGGTATAGTCGAAGCCGATGAGGGGAAGCTTCGCGACGACCACCGACCATACCATCCAGACCGAGAAGGCCAGGAGCAGCGCGGGGATCGAGATGTAGAGGTTTCGATTGGCGATTTTCTGGCCGGTCTCTTCCCAGAAGGCCGAATCTTCGGGCCGCCAGTCAGTGATCAGCTTGCTCTTGACCTCATGATCATGATGCAGATCGGCATCGTGAAGATCGGCCATTTCGGGGAACTGCGGCAGCGAGCGGGTATCGATGCCAGCGGCCTTCTGTTCCATCTGGCGGATTGCGAAATGCATCCAGGCAAGTGCCACTGCGACCAGCGCGAACAGCACCATGAAGCAGCTGGTCCAGATGCCGGTAAGGTCGCTGACTGCGCCAAACACGATCGGCAGCACGAAGCCGCCCAGCCCGCCGACCAGCCCGACCAGCCCGCCGACCGAACCGACATGGTCGGGGTAGTAAACCGGGATGTGTTTGTAGACCGCGGCCTTGCCGAGCGACATGAAGAAGCCCAGCACGAAGACCGCGATAACGAAAGGCACCAAGCTCATTGAAGTGGCGAAGTGGATGTCGCCCTTGACCCCGTGAATGACATAGTCGGTCGCCGGGTAGGACAGCATGAACAGCACGATCATCGAGACGCCAAAGGTGGCGTACATGATCTTGCGCGCGCCATAACGGTCGGAGAGAATTCCGCCGTAAGCACGGAACAGCGAAGCCGAGAGCGAGAAGGTGGCCGCGAGCATCCCGGCGACCTTGATGTCCACACCGTAGACCCCGATCAGGTACTTGGGCAACCACAGCGCCAGCGCCACGAAGGCGCCGAAGACAAAGAAATAATAGAGCGAGAAGCGCCAGACCTGCTCGTTCTTGAGCGGCTCCAGCTGTTCTTTCAGACCCTTGGGCTTCTCACCGCTGATCTTGCGCGCGGCCAGATCCGGATCGTCCTTGGCAAAGACGTAAAACAGCACAGCAGTGACCGCCAGTGCAGATGCCCAGATCAGCGCGACGGCTTGCCAGCCCATCGCCACCATGATCCACGGCGCGACGAACTTGGTCACTGCCGCGCCGACATTACCCATCCCGAAAAAGCCGAGTGCGGAGCCTTGCTTTTCCTGCGGGTACCACTTGGAAACATAGGCAATGCCCACCGCGAAACCGCCGCCGGCCATGCCCAGCCCCAGCGCCGCAACCAGCATCATCAGGTAGCTGTCGGCAAAAGTCAGCAGGTAAGTCGAGATCGCCGAAGCCAGCATGGTCAACGGAAAGACGATCCGCCCCCCATACTGATCGGTCCAGACCCCCAGGAACAGCCGGACCAGCGATCCGGTCAGGATCGGGGTGCCGACCAGCAGGCCGAACTGGGTATCGTTAAGGCCCAGGTCTTGCTTGATCTGGATCCCGATGATCGCGAAGATCGTCCAAACCGCGAAGCAGATGGTGAAGGCAAATGTACTGAGTCCCAGCGCCCGGTTCTGCTGTCCGGAGCTTACGGTCTGCTGAAGTGGCATGGCTATGTCCCCGCCTGTTGCAATGTCATGGCGCGGGAATGGACTGCCTGCTGGCAGGATGCTTGATCAGGATCAAATCGGCACGGCTCGGCCAAACAATCGGTCGGATGGCTGATCTACGAGGCAATTTGCCTCAACAAAGATCAAGTCTCTGATTGATGTGCATCAATTGGGGCGCTAACCCAGCGCTGTAGCAAAGGAGCCATGCCCAACGTGCGTCCCGCAGAGAAACCAGAAATCGCCCACCTGCCGCTATTTCGCGAAATGCAGGAGGAGCAGCGCGAGCGGATCTTCTCGGGCTCCTTCCTGCAAGTTTTCCCGCCGCAACTGACGTTGTTCGAGTTGGGCCAGCATCCCGATTTCCTGCACGTGCTGATCGACGGACTGGTCGAACTCTACGCGACCAGCGCCGGACGTGACACCACGATGCGGATCGTCGAGCCGGTGACCAGTTTCATTCTGGCTGCGGTGGTCACCGACATGCCGTACCTGATGTCGGCGCGAACTTTGTCATCCTCTCGGATCCTGCTGGTCCCGGCCGCCCTGGTGCGCGAAGTGGTCAAGCAGGACTGTGCGCTAATGCAGGCAACGATGCGCGAGCTGGCGCTGGCCTATCGCGACATGGTCCGCGCGCTGACCGACATGAAGCTGCGGCAATCGGCGGAACGGCTCGGCAATCTGCTGCTCCAGCAGGAACGTCGCCAGGGAGGTAAGGGCGCAGTCCAACTAAAGGCTGAAAAGCGGCTTTTGGCCTCGCTCTTGGGGATGACCCCGGAAAACCTCTCCCGCGCGTTCGGCGTGCTCGGGCAGAATGGACTCGAAGTCGATGGCGCGCAGGTGCGGATTACCGATCAGGCAGCGCTCGAAGCGTTCTCCCGGCCCGATCCCGTGAAGGACGACGACTAGAACCTCGCTTCAATCTGGAACCAGAACTTGGTGGTGTCGGTGGCGAAGGCGTCAGCATTGTAACGCGCGACCTTGGCAGTCAGGCCGATCTGCTTGGTCAGCGGATAGCTGACCTGAGCATCCCACTCACTACCATAATTGAGGCCAAGCCGGGTCGAATTGTAATCGTGCCACATCGCTCGCAGCGTCAGCCCGGCAAGAGGCCCCTTGCCAGGGACCTTATAGCCGGCATCGAAATAGATGTCGCGCAGGCCATTGGCGGGTGTGGTCAGGAACTTGTCGGCCCAGCCATTGAACGCATGCAGCGTGGCGAGCGGGGTTTGCAGGCCAACGCCGCCGTTGCCCTCAAGCCGCTCGTAACCGCCCTTCAGGGTTACGGGGCCGAACTTCACGCCCGGTTCAACCAGCCAGTAGTCCAGCCCAAAGCTGTTCGGGTTGGCTCCGAAAGGTTGCTGGCGAGCGTACTCGGCGGCATAGAGGAGGGAGCTCTTTCCGCCCACCTTGTGCTCGCCAGCGATCCGCACGCCCAGGGTCCGTGAGCTATTGGCCGGAGAGGAGGGAATATCCAGCCAGTAGCCGTAGCCCGAGATCGTGCCGACATTCTTGATCGTGTAGCCTAGGCGCAGCGCGTCAATCTGGTTGTCGCGCCAGATGCCTTGCGCCGAAACCGGGCCGAACACCCGGTTGACCCGCCAGGCATGCATGTAATCAAGCGTCAGCGCCCCGAACGGCTTGGTCGCCAGCCGCACGGCATCGAGCGTCTGGTCGTTCTGCCGCCAGCCGACCGAACCGATCCAGCGCTGGTTGTCATAGTTCACGGCCTGGCGACCGGCTGTAACCTCAAAGCGCGGATCGGGCCGCCAGCGCAACCATGCCTGGTTGAGCAGCACGTCCGAAGGATCGGCGACCACCGGGTAGGCCAGCTTGCCGTTGACTGTGTCGTTGTAGCTGGCCTCGCCGATCACCGCGATCGCTTCGCCCTCGATCAATGCCGAGATACCATGCCACTCGGCAGTCTTGACCCCGGCGCGGACCCTCAAGGTCGATGCCGTGGCATCGTTGGGCAGGCCGGTCTGGTCAACCACTTCGAGCCGGTAACGGATATCGGCATAGGGCGTGAGCGGCTGTTGCTTGGTTTCAGCCTGGGCGGCAGTGGCCGGGACCAGACTGACAAAGGCGGCGGCGAGCAGGTGCTTGGCTTGATGCATATTGCCATTTGGCTAGTCATTCATCTTCTGTAATTGATAATGATCAAGATAATCGCGATGCAAGGCGCTATGCGATCGACCATGACCAAGCCCCCGCTCTTGCTGGCCGCTCCGCACCGGCTGCCTTTCCTCACCGGAAGCCTGGGCCTTGGCTCGACCGCTGCCTGGTGGCTGTCTGTGCTGGTGCAGATCCATGCGGGATCGACCATGGCAATTGCACCCGCCATGCCAGCACCTTTGCTTCACGGCCCGGCAATGCTTTTCCTGGGCTTCACGCCGTTCATTTTCGGGTTCTTGCTTACGGTGGTTCCGCGTTGGATGGGTTATCCCGACCTTGCCTGGCAGCGCCATGCCCCGGTTGGCGTGCTTCTGGCGCTGGGAGTGACCTGCGCGCTAATCGGCCTGTGGTCAGCCCAGCCGCCGCTGTTGCTGGGCGGCTTGGCGATAC
>JBEBKE010000052.1:0-15224 GCA_040079555.1 Sphingorhabdus sp.
ACCAATTTTGGCGCAGAGTTTTGGGACGGTTTTCGACCGACTCAGCCGATTTTTGACCATTTCCGCGATATCATTGTGTCTGGCGTCGAAAAAATGGTGAAGCCTGATGCCGCCATCTATCAACTTGCGCTCCGCCGTTTTGGCCTGAAGCCAGGCGACGCGACTTTTATCGATGACAATCTGGCCAATGTCATCGCGGCGCAAGAGAACGGCTTTGTGGGCCATCACTTTACCGATGCAGCGACATTGCGAGTGGGTCTCGTTGAACTCGGCTTGCTTTAGATTTGTGAAAAAGGCGGGAAGAGAAGAAGGGGTTGCACGATACTGGTTCTCGTCTTCTTTCCTTCCCGCCTTTTTCACATTCAGTCGCCCAACCCACCCTTTCAATTCAAGCCTTTCCATTGCGCGAAAGCTGTGCTTTAGCCTCTAGCAAATCTGGCATTACAAGGACGCAATCTCCCATGAATATCCACGAATATCAGGCGAAAGAACTGCTCGCGAAATTTGGCGTTGCTGTGCCAAAGGGCATTGCGGCCTTGTCGGTCGAAGAAGCCATCGCCGCGGCGAAGCAATTGCCCGGGCCGTTGTATGTCGTGAAATCGCAAATTCATGCCGGTGGTCGCGGTAAGGGTAAGTTCAAAGAACTCGGCCCCGATGCCAAGGGCGGCGTTCGTTTGGCGTTCAATCTGGACGAAGTCGAATCGCATGCACGTGAAATGCTCGGCAATACGCTGGTCACGATCCAGACTGGGCCAGAGGGCAAGCAAGTCAACCGTCTGTACATCACTGACGGCGCGGACATTAAACAAGAATTCTACCTCGCCTTGCTCGTTGATCGGGCAACCAGCCGCATCGCCGTCGTCGCCTCGACCGAAGGCGGGATGAATATCGAGGATGTCGCACACGACACGCCCGAAAAAATCCACACGATCACCATTGATCCCGCCACCGGACTGATGCCGCATCATGGCCGCAGCGTTTCGAAAGCTTTGGGCTTGTCGGGCGATCTGGCGAAACAATGCGCCAAGGTGCTTTCTTCGCTTTATGCAGCGTTCCTTGGTACCGACGCCGAACAGATTGAAATCAACCCGCTGGCCGTATGCGAAGGCAAAGACGGCGACGAGTTGCTCGTGCTCGATGCCAAAGTCAGCTTTGACGGCAACGCCATGTTCCGCCACAAGGATTTGGCCGAATTGCGCGACTTGACCGAAGAAGACCCTGCTGAGGTCGAAGCATCCGAATATGACCTCGCTTATATCAAGCTGGACGGCAACATCGGCTGCATGGTCAATGGCGCGGGCCTTGCCATGGCAACGATGGATATTATCAAGCTGAACGGTGAATTCCCCGCCAACTTCCTCGACGTGGGCGGCGGCGCAAACAAGGAAAAGGTGACCGCGGCGTTCAAGATCATTTTGAAGGATCCTGCGGTCAAAGGCATCCTGGTCAACATTTTTGGCGGCATCATGAAATGCGACATCATTGCCGAGGGTATTGTGGCGGCGGCCAAGGAGGTGAATCTGTCTGTTCCTTTGGTTGTCCGGTTGGAAGGCACCAATGTGCAGCAAGGCAAAGACATTTTGGCAAATAGCGGCCTGCCGATTGTTGCGGCGAATGACCTTGGCGATGCTGCGCAGAAAATTGTGGCACAGGTGCGGGCTGCTTGAGTGGTGAGCCAACCTATGATGGCGAATGCCGCTGTGGTCAGGTTCGGTTTCGCCTGACGGGCGGTCCGCTGATTACAATGGCATGCCATTGCAAGGGATGTCAGCGCATGACGTCCGGGCCTTATTCATTGAGCGCTTTTTACCCAGCAGCCCGGTTTGAGCTGATATCGGGCGAGCCGGTACCGGGTGCGTTGCACGGCCCATCGCGGCATATGTATTGTCCGCACTGCATGAGCTGGGTGTTTACACGGACAGAGGGTACGGACGAGTTTGTAAATGTGCGGTCGCCAATGATCGACGGTGACGTGTTCGGAAAGCCATTCCTTGAGACTGGAATTGATGAAGCGTTTCCCTGGGCTCGGCTTGATGCCCCTTTTGCTTTTGAGGGATTCCCCCCTCGTGATCAGTTTCCTGCGTTGATTGCGGCGTATTTGTCACGCAGCGCAGATCAAGTTTAAACCGCGCTTGACGTTCACGTAAACGTTAAGCATAGGGTCCGCAGTTTTTAGCCTCCGGCTATCGTGCCGGTTCGGTGATTCGATTGGAGAAGGAACAGTCCCATGAAAATCCTCGTCCCCGTAAAACGGGTGATTGATTACAACGTAAAGCCACGGGTTAAAGCCGATGGCACAGGCGTTGATTTGGCCAATGTCAAAATGAGCATGAACCCGTTTGACGAAATCGCGGTCGAAGAAGCGCTGCGTTTGCGTGAAAAGGGTGTTGCGACTGAAGTGATCGCTGTTTCCGTTGGTCCTGAAAAGGCGCAGGAAACATTGCGCACCGCGCTTGCGATGGGTGCGGATCGTGCGATCCTTGTGGTTGCCGAGGATGTGGAGCCTTTGGGCGTTGCCAAAATCCTTGCCAAGATCATGGACGAAGAGGCCCCGGGCCTGGTCATCCTTGGCAAGCAAGCGATTGACGATGACTCGAACCAGACCGGGCAGATGCTCGCTGCGTTGACCGGTCGTCCGCAAGGCACTTTCGCCAGCGCGGTGGATGTATCGGGCGACAGCGTGTTGGTAACGCGCGAAGTCGATGGCGGTTCGGAAACGGTTTCGCTGAAAACCCCTGCAATCATCACCACTGACCTTCGTTTGAACGAACCGCGTTACGCGTCTTTGCCAAACATCATGAAGGCCAAGTCAAAGCCACTCGCGCAGAAAACTCCCGGCGATTATGGCGTTGATGTTGCCCCGCGTTTGAAGACGTTGAAAGTCACTGAGCCACCCGTGCGCAGCGCGGGGATCAAAGTCCCCGACGTTGATAGCTTGGTCGCAAAACTTAAAGAGATGGGAGTCGCATAATGGCCGTTCTCGTTTATGCCGAACATGACAATGCGTCGTTGAAGGACGCAACCCTCGCTGTTGTTACCGCCGCCGCACAATTGGGCGAAGTCCATGTGCTGGTCGCAGGCCATAATTGCGATGCTGTGGCGCAGGCTGCGGCAAAGGTTGCCGGTGTTGCAAAGGTGCATGTTGCCGATGACGCAGCATTCGCCAATCAGCTTGCTGAAAATGTCGCGCCTTTGGTGGCTGGCCTGATGGGGCACCACGACGCTGTGCTGTTCCCGGCCACGGCACATGGCAAAAACATCGCCCCGCGCGTTGCTGCGCACCTAGATGTCATGCAGATTTCCGACATCCTCAGCGTCGAAAGCGCCGATACCTTCACCCGGCCAATCTATGCCGGCAACGCGATTGCCACGGTGCAGTCGACCGATGCCAAAAAAGTGATAACCGTGCGCGGTACTGCCTTTGCCAAGGCAGTAGCCACAGGCGGTTCGGCTGCGGTCGAGCCCGTATCGGGTGCAGGCGATGCGGGCATCTCCAGCTTTGTCGGCAGCGAAATTGCCAAGCTGGAACGTCCCGAACTGACAGCGGCCAAGATCATCGTATCGGGCGGTCGTGCGTTGAAAGACGGGCCAACATTCGAGGCGACCATCTTCCCGCTGGCGGATAAACTCGGTGCCGCCGTCGGCGCATCGCGCGCTGCGGTCGATGCAGGCTATGTCCCCAATGATTATCAAGTCGGCCAAACCGGAAAGATCGTCGCCCCGGAAATCTATGTCGCCATCGGCATCAGCGGCGCGATCCAGCATCTTGCGGGCATGAAGGACTCCAAAGTCATCATCGCCATCAACAAAGACGAAGACGCCCCAATTTTTCAGGTGGCGGACATCGGGTTGGTGGCTGATTTGTTCAGCGCCGTGCCGGAGTTGACTGGGAAGTTGTAAAGGGTTTCGATCAAAGTGGTACTTTGATCGAGTTTTGAGATGGGAAAGGGCGGCGGGTAACCAGTCGCCCTTTTTGTTGCGTGATTATCAAATCAACCATAGACTGCTGAGATGAAGATAGCGTCGTTTACAGCCATGGCGCTTTGTGCGCTTATGATTTCCACACAAGTGCAGGCAACGAAAGAGCCCTTGCGGCTCAAGCAGACATCCCAATGGAATGTCGATTATGCCGGTGAGCGATGCCGCCTCATTCGCAAATTTGGCGAAGGCGAGGAACAGGTATATGTGCTGTTCGATCAATTTGGCCCCGGTGAACATTTTCGAATGACCTTTGCAGGAAAGCCAGTCAAAACGTCAATCGTAGACGGCGAAGTGACCATTCAGTTCGGCCCGGAGGAAGGGGAGCAAAAGGTCGGTTTTTACAAAGGCGATTTGGGCAAAGAACCTGCATTACTTTTACAAGCACAGACACGGCTAGCAGCGCCGACTCCGGCCGAGCAAGCAGCTATCGATAAAGCCCCAAAAGGGGAATGGGTAGAACTTGCGCCTATTGCGCCGGAACGCCAGAGCGCGATTCGAACATTAACCATTGGAAAGCCTCTGCGCCGATCTGTCGTTTTAGAGACAGGACCAATGCGCAAGCCATTGGAAGCCATGTCAACCTGTATAGATTCAATGTTGGCATCGTGGGGGATTGATGTTGAACGGCACCAAAAGCTTACACGCGCTGTTGAACCGGCATCATCGCCTGGGGACTGGGTCGTATCCCGTGATTACCCTGTTAAAATGTTATCCGCCGGACAACCCGCTATTGTGGAGTTTCGCCTGAGCGTCGATGCGCAAGGCAATCCAACAAGTTGCTTTATTCAATTGACGTCCCGGCCCAAGGAATTTGACAAGGCCGTTTGCGGGGCGCTGATGAAGCGCGCTCGCTTCATTCCTGCGCTTGATGAAGCAGGAGACCCTATTGCGTCCTATTATAGAAATACGGTCCATTTCAAGATTTAGTGATATTCGAACCTGACCGCCGCTTGCACGGCAATCGTAAATAGCCGATGGGCGCAGAATGACCGCTGCTTCCACCACCGTCCAAATCAACGCCACCCTCAACTACCACCTGCCGCGTGCGTCTGATGTGTTGTTGGCGGTGGAGGTTATTCCCGGGATGGCGGATCAGACGCTGGTTACGGACTTGCTGAAAGTCGGTGGCGACTGTTCGCCGCTCAAAACGATTGAGGGGATGGACGGCCTTGGGCGGCGGACGTGGCTGCATGCGGAGGGGCGGATTGATATTCGCTATACCGCAACGGCGACCATCGACCGCGCGCCGATTGCTTTGTCGGGGCTGGATACTGTTCCGCTGGCGGACTTGCCGCCTGCTTATATCCAATATCTGATGCCCAGCCGGTACTGCCCATCGGATCGCCACGACAATTTTGTCGCGACTCGCTTTGATGCCAAGTCACCGGGCGACCGCGTTTTGCAGATGGCGGAGTGGATTTACAGCCATGTCAAATATGCGCCGGGGCGGCCGGGCAATGGTGGCAGTGCAACCGATACCTTCATTACGCGGCACGGGGTTTGCCGCGATTTTGCGCATTTGCTGATTACCTTTGCCCGCGCGGCGGACATTCCGGCGCGCATGGTTTCGGCCTATGCTTTGGGTATCAACCCGCCCGATTTTCATGCGGTGGTCGAGGTCTATTTGGATGGCCGCTGGCACCTTGTCGATGCAACGCGTTTGGTGCCTGAAGACAATCTGGTGCGGATTGCCGTGGGGCGTGATGCGACCGATATCAGCTTTATGACCATATTTGGCCGCGCCGATATGATCAGCCAGTCGGTGGTGGTCGAACGGGTTTAATTCACTGCAAATCGACAGGCAGAACCGGCTCTGACAGTATCTTCTCCATTCGCCGCCAGCGTTCATTTTTGTCGGGATTGCCGCGTTCGACATAGCCCTTCACCAGCTCTTTGCCCCAACCATAGTTGATCACATAGCTACGGTAATGGTCGGTAAAGCCGACCGATTGTTCGGCGCGGGCAGGGCTGATGAGCAGGTATTTTTCGGTCAGGGCCAATGCCTTTGGCCGATCAATTTCACCGTCGAGATATAGCTTGGCAATCGATAGCCGCGCGCCAGAAAGCGCTTCGGTTGATTGTTGTAGCTTCCAGAACGCTTCGGCAGACTTGGGATCTAGTCCGGCCAGCGGATAAAGAACGTCGCGTTCAAACTGCAGCCGTTCGGTCGGCGAAAAAGCCAAGTCGATGCCGTAATTGGCGCTTCCTTCGCTCAGCACACTTTGAGGGGAGTACAGCGGATTGACCGAAAATTCATTCCAGCCCTTGCCGCGATACAGCTTGCTCTCGATCATCAGGTTCAGGACATGGTGGCCGGGATAGCCTTCGTGACAGCCTAGATCGACCGCACGACTGATGCGGATGGGCAGGTCGGTGTTAATCTGGATCAGGCTTTTGTAATTGCCCTTGTAATAATTATATCCCGACCACGGTTTTCCCGTCACAAACTCCATCACGAAGCTCTCATCCTTGGGCAGTGCTATCTGCTCGGCGGTTCGTTTGCGACATTCGGCAATCGCTGCGTCGAACACCGGTTTCAGGCGATCCTTGGGAACGACAAAACGTTCGTTAAACGCATCGACCCGCGTTGCCAGCGGGCCTGTACCCGGGATTTCCTTTTCCAGCCGCGCAAGGATGGCGTCATAATGCACTAGCGGCTTAAGTTCCGGAACCGTCGCAAACTGACCCTTGGCTTCATCATCAAACGCAAATTTCTTGCCAGACAACATCTGCATTCTGGTGTCAGCCGCGACCAACATTCCGCGCAGTGCTCGCGCACGCTGCAGCACATCTGGACGGCGTTCCTTTTGCAGCACCTCGTCATCAAGGCGCGAGATGAGGGTTGCGATATTCGCTAACAACACCTCTTTGTTGCGCGGCGATTTCGTCGCCAAGCTTTGTAAGTCTTCAGGTCCGTAATAGGCATCAACCCATTCCGCCTCATGCGTGCCAGCCTCCAGCGTCAGGCGGACATATTGATGCGCGATCCCCATCATCAGATTATCGATCTTGATATCGGCGGCTCGGCTTTCCTCGGTCATTTCTGCAATTTGCGGAACGGGTGCTTCGACCGTTTTTGGCGCACAAGAAGCCAGTGAAAAAGCCGATCCGGCCAGCAAGAGTTTTGACAGATTTTTCATAGGCGCATCCTAACGCGCGCAGGCGCGAATGCGCAAGTTTCAAAAGCTGGACGAAACGGTAAACGCCAGTCCGTTCTGTGGCGCGGCATTTCCGGCGGCGCGTATCCGCCAATCGAGCTGGATCAATAGGCTTGCGGGTCCGGCGTCGACAGTGGTTGCGATTGTCGGCCCAGCATCGGCCCGAACCGCGCCCTTTTGGCCACCAGCCCAGCTCCCGACGCCCATAGAAATCGGGACATCGCCGATTTTTATTACGGGGTGCATCACCCGCGATTGCGCATCGAAAAAGCCACCGCCTTCGTGGCCAGTCGCGTAGCCAGCCTGACCGAAGGCGTTCAGCGTCCACAGCCCGGCTATCGGACGATTATCGATACCCCCAGCCACATAAGCGGCGAATCTGTCGGGTGCGTCGGCGCGAAAGCGGCGCTCAGCGGATAGCGTTATTGGCCAATCTTTATTGGGTCGCCAACGCAGGCCCAGCGCGACTTCGCGTTCGTTCCAGTTGGGCGTGGCCGCGCCGCGCATCAAAAGCTTAATGCCTCGATCAGGCGCGCCAAACGGATCGATTGTCGCAATGATGCCCGATTGACTGCCACCATATTGCGCGCCGGGCGCGAGCACCGAGCCATTGCCGGTTGAGAACCGCCAAAAGCTATACGCATATCCTTCGCCGCCCCATCGCGGAGGAGCGCTTGACTTCACCTCTGGCGGGCCAGCCTCCCCCGTAAGGGCCAAAGTATTGGACGGGGGGGTGTCCCTACCCGCACTTTGGGGTTCGTTACCGCCCGCGACCAGGGCGGGTGAATACGAACCGGAGGGCCGGCCACCGTTCTGCCAAGGGTCCTGGGCAGAGGTGAGACCGAAATTTGTTGAAGGTGAAAGCGGCTGATAGCGCTGAGCGAAATGCTTAGGCTGAGCCAGCGGACGTGCGTGTGCCGCCCCGATGTCTGGTGCAGCCGCTTTGATGCTTTGCCCACTTTGCATAAGCGGTGCAGCGGCGACGGGTAAAGGCGCGACTTGCCCGCCGTCATTCGCGGACAGCATGATCCGCGCGCTAACCCAAGCAGATTGCGTCAGGACAACAAAGGCAAACGGACGACCGCGAATATCAGCCATTTTGCGCCACCTTGTCGGGAAAATGGGCGTGGCTGGTTTTGTCCCAAGTCAGCGTTCCGCCGAACATCAGCCGTAGGTACGACCAGCAAGCGCGGCGCGCCGCGACAATACCGATGATGTTAGCGACGAATATGCGCGGCACCGAAAGAAACGCTTGGGTGCCGCCGTGCATCAGCCAAACAAAACCGAAACGCACGATGATCCGCCAAAGCAGCAGAACAAAGGTCACCACCAACATGAGTTGGACGTTTTTAGAAACCGGCGGCGCAACATATAGCCCGGAACGCTCCAGCCCGATGAGCACCACCGTTAAGGCAATACAGACATAGGCTGTGGCCAGAACGACAGCAGCGAACACGGCCTTGCGATCACGCAAACGCATCCAAAACTCGCTGAAGCCGCCACGCCAGCCAAGGCGGTCCCAACCGGCAAGCGCGATCCCCATCATCCACCGCGCTTTTTGCCGTGTCGCGGCTTCATAGGTATCGGGGAAGCAGGCGCGGGTGCCGACAAGCTTGCTGTCTTGATCGAGCATTCTGGCAAATATGATTTTGCCGCCATGGTTGCCAAGCCCTAGCCCCAGCTCATAGTCTTCGGTCAGGCTGTCTGCATCAAAGGGGCAACCGTTGCGGGCAATCGCAATTCGGCCAAGCTGGTTACGATCAATTGCGCACCCGACGCCTGCAAGTGGTACGGATGCGCCAACCGCTTCGCGTACCACCAACGACTTGCCATGCGCCTCGGCAAATTCGTCACCATAATGGCCACTGACCCAGGCTGAACCGGGAACCGCAATGGGAATAACCGGCAGTTGAACCGCAGCGGCGCGTTCGATCAAATAGTCGTAAACGCGCAGTTCCAGCGGGTGCACATAATCCTCTGCATCATGCAGAATGACCGCTTTGGCTTTATACCCGCCCGCCAGTTCATCGCGCGTTAGTGCGCGCCACAGTGTGTTCAGGCAATCAGCCTTAGTGGTAGGCCCCGGGTGCTGGCACAGCACCAGCTGAATTTTGCGACTGTCGCGGGCAGCGGAAATGACCGCGCTTATGCTGCCAGAATCGTTGGCGTAGCAGCCAACGTAGATACGGAAATCGATCGCCGAACGGCCCCAGCTGGAAAGGCAATTCGCCAGCATCTGGCCGATGACAGCCGCCTCTTGCCAAGCAGGAATAAAAATCGCGAGTTGGCCGCCGTTAATCGGTGCGGGCAATTGATCAGCATGCATTGGCGGTGTGAGCCGATAGCGGGTGAGCCAGCGCCACCCCGCGCGTCCGCCCCAGATGACATCAACGACCAAATCGTCGAGGCCACCGACGAGGAACCAAAACCCGCCAAACAGCAGCAGCTCTTCACGCGCATGGAATAGAAAGGCCCCAAGGCTGTCCATCGCTCAGTGCTTTGTATCTACACGGTAAAACACACATCTTCTCCTTTCGGCGCAGCACAGTCGCAGCGACGTTGATTTTTTGGGGTATCGGGAACTTCGGGCCGAGTTTTGCGAGCCCGATCAGATTGCTATTGCATACGCTTTGGTATCATTATCCGGTCCAGCGTAATGCCCCAGACCATCGCCATCTGGACGAAAATGGCCCACATGCCGTTGAAATAATAATATAACGAGGATCGAAAATCTGGTGCAATCAGCGTCGCGGCGTGCCCGGTGACGGTGATCAAATGAAAGCCTGCGGCCCAGATTGGCCAGTAAACCTCGCTTTTCAAAGCAAGCGCAAATAATGCGGCCATCAACAACAGATCCACTATCAACACCGGAATATGCGTTTGCGTCCACGGCATTAGGAATTGTGCGAACATCGTAGCCAGGGTTGCACCCACGTTTAATGCTGCACCGATTTTTCCGGTCCAACCACCTGCCAGCGCTGCGTATAGGCTGCACAACACCAACAACATCCAGACCAATACAAAAATCAGCATTGCAACCGATCCTTATGTTGCGGATGTCCGCGAACCGATGACATCAGCCAAATGCCGCAACGGGGCAAGCAGCGCTTTGTTCTCTTTCTTGCGCAGCAAGCAGCGGGGGCGAGCTACTAGGACAATTATAGCTGGTTTCCTGCAAATTACTGCCCGTCTTGATCGCTGTCAGTGTTCGGACGGTCTGCGCCATTTCGCCGCGTCCGGCAACAAAATGGTTCAATCCACTTGCCAGCGTTTGTAACAGTTTTTGGCTGCGACCAACGGGTAATGGGGTCGTCTCGAACGCTTCGACCAAAGTTGTACACAGACGCAACTCGGTGAGTATGGCGTTATCGATAGCGCGCATCGCGCCTTGTGTTTCGCTTGCTACTAATGACCCTATATTATCCTGTATTTTAAGCATGGCTTCCCCCCTTGCCAATGATCTTTGCATTGGCACGATGTCTAAACGGATTGAATGAAACTCAGCCTCAGCTGAAAATTTGGAACGCGCCTGCGATTAACAGCGCCAGGCTCATTACGGTCCCGAAACCCACCGCCGCAACTTGAACGATGCGAAGCGATCTTTCGGCGCTATCAAGTTCATTTTTTTGGCCTCCAACTGGCGGAAGCGACCAGAACTTACGACCCTGTGCCGTAAAGGCCGGTGCCTCTGCTGAGACAGAGAACAGCCCCGTTTGAGCCGATTCGGCAAGAGGCTGCGGTTCCCTAGGCAGTTTTTGCCTAGCTTCTACACCCTTCAAAGAACGCGCCGCTTCGCCTCGGCTATTGGCGCTCATCGACTGAACGGCGGTCAGGATATGGTTGTCGACGGTACTTGGCGAAAGATCGAGAGCGCGACCGATTTCTTTGGACGTATAGCCTTGAGCGACTAAACGCAGACATTCCTTCTGTCGCTCTGTCAGCTTTTGGATCGTTGTGTCATCCATGCGCTTTAGACTATTTCACCCCAAAGTGTCATTTGCTTGGTACCCCCGCTTGCATAGGTCTGCCGATGTTCGCATCGCTGCCTGACTAATGCTTGCTACCGTTATATGACCTACCTAACAGCGTAAATATAGTTTTACATCCTAATGTTTTTGAAAGCTCGAATGCGTGAATAATATCCATCGCCCTAAACAAGAACGCTCAGCATTGCGCTCGTTCCTGCGTAGCGAAGCTGCGGGCGGAATTATCCTTATGGTGGTGGCGGCCTTGGCGATGGCCGTGGCAAACTCGCCATTTGCTGATACGTATTTTCATGTGATTCATGCTGTGACCGGACCGGAACCGACGTCAAAGCTGGGGCCGATGACGGTTCATTTGTGGATCAACGATGCGCTAATGGCGGTGTTCTTCCTCCTCGTCGGGCTGGAGATAAAGCGTGAATTTGTCGATGGGCATTTATCGACCTGGGCGGACCGCCGGTTACCGGTGATTGCAGCAGCAGCGGGGATGATTGTGCCAGCGATCGTCTATCTGGTTGTCGCAGGGGGTGAACCGGCGCTGGTTCGTGGCTGGGCTATTCCGGCCGCAACTGATATCGCCTTTGCCATAGGCGTGCTGGCTTTGCTGGGTAGCCGCGCCCCGGCTTCGCTCAAGTTGTTTTTGACGACCGTGGCGATTGTCGACGATATGGGTGCGGTCGCGATTATCGCGGTTTTTTACACCGCTGAGTTGAACATGCAGGCGTTGGCGCTGGCGGGATTGCTTTGGCTCGCGATGATGACGCTGAACCGGCTGCGCGTGATTCAATTATGGCCCTATCTGATTCTCGCGGCATTGCTTTGGTATGTGACGTTATTGTCGGGCGTTCATGCGACAATTGCAGGGGTCATGGCGGCGTTTGCTATCCCGTTGCGGCGGACTTTGGCCGCGCCAGATGCAGAGGATTCGCCGCTTCACCGGTTGGAACACGCGCTAGCAAAGCCTGTGGCGTTTATCATCGTTCCGTTGTTCGGTTTTGCCAATGCTGGGGTTTCGTTATCGGGCGTCGGTGCGGACGACCTGTTGGCGCCGCTGCCGCTTGGTATTGCGCTTGGGCTATTTATTGGCAAGCAGCTGGGTATTTTCGCCAGCATCTGGTTAACCGTTAAGCTGGGCCTTGCTGCGCGGCCAAAGGATGCGAGCTGGACACAGGTTTACGGTGTAAGCCTGCTTTGCGGCATCGGCTTTACGATGAGCCTGTTTATCGGTGGGCTGGCCTTTACCGATGCGACCAATGGCGATGCAGTTAAGATCGGCGTATTGATGGGTTCGTTGGCATCGGCATCATGCGGATATTTGTTGCTGCGATTGGCGGCAAAGCCGAATCGGTTCAACTAAGCGCGGCCCACGAAAAAAGGGACGCAAAATGCGTCCCCTTTGGTTCAGCGAAACGCGACCATTTGGCCGCGCAACAGCTTACTTGATTTTGGCTTCTTTGAACTCGACATGCTTACGCACGACGGGGTCATATTTGCGGAAAGTCAGCTTTTCCGTCTGATTGCGCGGATTTTTCTTGGTGACATAGAAAAAGCCGGTGTCAGCGGTGCTGAGCAATTTGATCTTTACAGTGGCTGGCTTCGCCATGACACGTTCCTTCAAGCAATCGGATAAAATAAAAGGGGGCAGCGCATTGCCGCCCCAAACACCGCGCGCCTTTGCAAGTTAGGCAGGTGAAAGTCAAGGGGTGTCGGCTTGGTTCCGCTAAACTTTGCCGGTTATGATCCGTGTTTCTGTTATTCCCAAAGCGTCACCCAGCCGCTGCAGACGCCGCGCGACCGAATCCGATTGCAACCGTTCTGCTACGCGCGAAAGGTGCAGATCAAGAACGCCGTTGCCCGCAATCAATTTGGAATCGGCGAGCGCCGCGCCCGTGCCCCCGTCGAGACGCTGCGCCAAACGAATGGCGAGGCCCCAGCTATGGGCTTGCTTAGTCTTTTCGGACGATGCCAGCCGGTCGAGCAGTTCCAGTGGCTGTCGTTTGCTATCATAAACCGCAACAAGCGCCGCCGCGAGGATTGCCCTGTCCTCGGTCGTCGCACCCGGCCAGCTGCCGTCGAGCGCCAAGGTCAACGCAACATCGCCGCGATATTCGGGGGTCATGTTCCAAGCCGTATCGGCGAGAAGGCACGCAATCAGCCGCAACCGCGCCATTTCTGGGCCTTGGTCGGCAAAAATATCTGCCGTCCATTCGGCGAGGGCCGCGCCGTGGAACCGGAAACGCGCCAACCGCTCGCCCTCAAACCGCGCGGCCTCGACAAACGGATCAAGCTTTCGCTCCGCCGCGTTCAACATTTCGAACAGCAAGCCTTCGCGCAGCCCAGACGTGCTCGTGACAAGCGCGGATGGTTTCAGCAACCGGACGATCCCGCTTAACAACGCGGTTGCTCCTGCCAAAGTATCGATCCGCGCAGTCGGCACGACTTTGTTATCGGCCAGAAACTTCCGGTCCTGCGTCATCGGCAACAGCTCAACCGGCGTTGTCGGTGGCATCACATAGTTGGACAGCACCGCAAGCGGGAATTCGCTGACATGGATGTGCAGACGCGCCAGCGCGCGCCATGAGCCGCCGACGAGATAGAATGGCAAGTCGCGGTCGATTGGGAAGCTGCCAGCTTGGCCGCTGTCCGCAATCGCATTTTTAATGGCCGTTGAAATGTCTTTCGGCGTCTGCCCGACCATATTGCCGATGCGCAGCGACCCGAACGGCAGCGATAATCGCGCGCCAATTTCGCCGTCGGAAATGCGGGCAAGTTCCAAACTGCCTCCGCCCAGATCGCCGACATAGCCGTCACCATCCGAATGCTCGCTTAATATGCCCAGTCCCGCGATATAGGCCTCTGTCGTGCCGTCGAGAATTTCGACGCGGATTCCCATTTTGGCAGCGCGGTTTACCAACTCTTGGCCGTTGGTTGCTTCACGCACAGCAGCAGTGGCGACAACACGCAAAGTTTCGACGTCCATCGCGCGGGCGAGCGTGTGAAAGCGCACGATCGCAGCGACGGCTTGATCCATCGTGGCTGTATCAATCGTGCGACTGTTTGCCAAGCAGGCCCCCAGACCCGCTCTGCTCTTTTCGTTATAAATCGGCATCGGCGCGCGCTTTGCGCCTGCATAGACGACCAGCCGGATGGCGTTGGACCCTATATCGATAACCGCTTGCCGAACGCTGGTCATCGCTTTCGGGTCAGGCTTAACGTCGGCACGTCATTCGCCTCGGTCAATGCTCCGCCGCGCCCGGATAACGACGCATTGGTCATCAGATATTGGTGCAGGTTAAAAGGCACATCGTTGGCTTTCACGCGTTCATAGCGGCCATCGGACCGCAACATCCAGCTCTGCTGATTGTCCAACAGGTTTGCAACCATAACCTGATCGAGGATTTGATCGTGCACCGTCGGGTTTTCAATCGGCAGCATATATTCCACGCGCCGGTCAAAATTGCGCGACATCCAGTCGGCGGACGAAATGAACAGCCGCGCATTGGGGTTGGGCAGGTCGGCGCCATTGCCAAAGGCCCAGATGCGGCTGTGTTCCAGAAAACGCCCGACAACTGATTTAACGCGGATGCGCGACGACATGCCCTTAACACCGGGGCGCAGGCAACAAATTCCGCGCACGATCAGGTCGACTTCGACGCCGGCTTCGCTGGCCTCGTATAATTTGTCGATCACCGCTTTATCGACCAAAGAATTCACTTTGACCCAGATTGCACCGGGCTTGCCCGCCGCAACATTGGCGATTTCTGCGTCGATCAACCGAATGACTTCGCCGCGCAGCGAAAGCGGACTCATGCTTAGCATTTTCATATCGGTCGGCTCGATATAGCCGGTGACATAGTTAAAGATTTGCCCGGCATCATGGCCGATGCGTGGGTCGGCGGTGAAGAAGCTAAGGTCGGTGTAAATCCGCGCCGTCACCGGATGGTAATTGCCGGTGCCAAGGTGGCAATAGGTTTTGAAACCATCTTTTTCCCGCCGCACCACAAGAGAGATTTTGGCGTGTGTCTTCATATCGACAAAGCCGTAAACCACTTGCACGCCGGACCGTTCAAGCTGCGAGGCCCAATGCAGGTTTTGCTCCTCA
>JBEBKE010000053.1:0-15041 GCA_040079555.1 Sphingorhabdus sp.
TAGCAACCCGTTACGACAAGCTCGGCTCGTCCTTCCTCGCCATGGTCAAACTCGCTTGCATCAGGCTACGGCTGCGCCATTATGAGTCCACGGCCTAGTTCGCACGAAGCCACGAAGCCACAAAGGGTTCAAGAAATGCCCGCCGACGCCGCCCTAATGGAAGCCAGCCTCATCGCGGTCGCCGATAGCGGCATAGAACTGCGCCACCCGCTCTTCGCCCGTTGGTTCGCCGCATGGCCAGAACGGCGCGCTACCTTCATCAACGCCGACGCATCCTCGCGCCGTATGACCGACGAAACGCTGGAAATGATGCTGGGGCTGGCGAAGGGGGAGGAGCGCTGGGTCGGGCCGCTGGTCGACGAACTTGTCTTCACGCACCGCAGCTATGGCCGGTTGCCTTGGCCGGAATATGAAAGCTGGATTGATTTGACGATTGTGGTTCTGGGCGAATTGGCGGGTGAGGCTTGGAATGCGGAGGCCGAGGCCGCATGGGTGCGGCAGGGGGAGGCGTTGAAGGTCCTGATCCAAGCCGCGCGGGCAGGGTGGGATGCGGCGATGCCGGGGCATATTTTGGGGGTCTGATCGGCGAACGCGGCGAGGCATATACAGCCGCTGGACCGCCTTAAGTTGACAAGATTGACGCTTAACCGCCCCCCTGACTGTCCACCTTGTCAATTTAAGCCGCGATTTCGCGGGCGCGGTAAAAGAAGGTAAGCACTTGAGGCGTGCTTGTTTCATTGCGCCATTATAGCGGGTGGGGGCAGTTGTAGGACAGAGGTTTTGCTCTCGGTGCTAAAGGAGAAAGGGAAGAACTATTTCACACGAACCCACGAAGCCACAAAGAAGTGCCGTCTCTTACCTTCTTTGTGGCTTCGTGGCTTTGTGTGAACCAAATCGGCGCGCCCCATGATACAAAGGCCAACCTCTGTAATCTCAAAGCCTCATCAACCTAACAAACCCCACTCCGTCACCCCGTGCTTGACACGGGGTTAGGCTTTCTTGCGACGCCGAAATAAAAAGCCAAGCCCCGTGTCAAGCACGAGGCGACGGTGGTTTTTGAAAAAGCCTTTGGCATAAAGGCCGATACGATGCTGCACATGCAAGCGGCCTATGATCTGGCGCAAGCAAGGATGCGCGAGCGGGAGATTTTGGTGGATCGGGTGGCGGCTTAGTTTTTGTTCGCGCGAAGACGCAAAGGCGCGAAGGGCTATGTCATAAAACACTCGTCATTCCCGCGCAGGCGGGGAACGCAGTGATCGCAGATCAATCCATCACCTGAGCCAACCAAGTAGCGCAAGCGTTGCAATGGAAGGAGATGGACCCCCGCCTGCGCGGAGGTGACGAAGGTGGTATTGATGATCCTTAGCGCCTTTGCGCCTTTGCGTCTTTGCGTCTTTGCGCGAAATCATTCCACCCCGTCGCACCAGCGAAGGCTGGTGCCTATCTCGCCCGTCGGTTTAAGAGGAGAGACGCGATGGGCCCCAGCCTGCGCTGGGGCGACGGTGGATTAGATACCTGTTCCTTTAATAATTTCCGACAACTCTTCGATTGTCAAAATGGGCTTTCGCCGATGTATCATGGCATGACAATTTGGACAGACTGGTCTTAGGTCAGCAACTGGATCGACTTCGTATTGCTCACCAATTTCGTGCAGAGGTCTGATGTGGTGGACATGAATGAATTCGGCGCCAAGATCGCCATAAACCTGCTGAAAGTCGATGTCACACACTTGGCAAATCCAACCGTAATGAGCGATGCAGGCTAGTCTAGCTCTCGGGTTTCGTTCGAAAGAGTTTACCGAAACCGTATTGGTCGCACCCTCAATATAATTTTCAGGATCGACCACTTCATCGGAAAAATTCTGCAACGGCGCTTCGGGCGTGTAGCCCAAACTCCAAAATTGCCGTGACCTTGATGAGTTGGAATGAGGTAAGCCAGCTTCCGAATTTTTGAAACCAAAACCGTAACAAAAATCGGTGAACTCCTTGTAGGTTTCTTTGTAGCCGGTTTGCCCTTTAGTGATAGGTTTGAATCCTATGTTGTTCAATGCTCTCTGAAAAACTTGAGAAATTTTCCTTTTCCGCAGATCATAGCCGGCAATCGTATTTCTCTTTGCTCCACACCATTTGACTGGGGCAAAGATTGGACCGTCCGACGTCTTGTAATAAACCTGATGCTCAGCGTTATACACTCGGTTAAAATGGAACTCTCGTTCCCGCTGATTTCCTCGCGCATACGAATGAAGGCGGAGAAGGTTGTCAGTAACGTCATCGACGCTCGTCGAAATATCGAAATCTGCCACAACCTCACCCAACCCCGACAAAGCTATCCATCACCCGCTTCCGACCAGCGGTCTCAAACTCGATCTCCAGCTTGTTGCCTTCGATATCCTCAATCACGCCATAGCCGAATTTTTCGTGAAACACGCGCATGCCGACGGCTAAGTCGCCGCGCCCTTTTGCGCCAAAACCCACCGCTGGCTTGTCCGCCTCCGCCACGCGCGACGGCACCGCGTTGAACCCGCCACTGGTCGCGGCCCTTTGCCAGCCCGGGCCCCTCGCATTGCTGCGGCCTTGGTTGGCCGCCGCCAAGTGTGCAAACGGGTCTTCGCGTTCGCTCCAGTTCGCGCGCCACATGCTTGCGCCGCCGGTCATGGTTTGCTCGTTTTCGATGTGTTCGTCGGGCAGGTCCAGGATGAAGCGGCTGGGGATGCTTGACGTCCATTGCCCGTAAATGCGCCGGTTGGCGGCATGGGTGATCGTGCATTTTTCGCGCGCGCGGGTGATGGCCACGTAAGCCAGCCGCCGTTCTTCCTCGACCGATGCTAGCCCGCCTTCGTCCATTGCGCGTTGTGATGGGAACACGCCATCCTCCCATCCGGCGCAAAACACGTGGTGGAATTCCAGTCCCTTGGCGGCGTGGATCGTCATGATCGTCACGCTTTCGGCGCTATCGCGGCTTTCATTGTCCATGACCAGACTGACATGTTCAAGGAAATCGCCGAGCGTTTCATATTCCTCCATCGCGCGGGTCAGCTCTTTTAGGTTCTCCAGCCGCCCCGATGCCTCAACGCTTCGCTCTGCCTGTAATGCTGCTGTATAGCCGCTATCCTCCAGCACCAATTCAGCCAGCGCAGACGGCGGCAGGGTCGCCGCGCTGTCGCGCCAGCGCGCAATATCGATGACAAGATCGGCGAGTGACTTGCGCGCTTTGCCGGTCAGTTCGTCGGTGCCGACCATTTGTGCAGCGGCCAAGGACAAAGGCACACGTCCGGCGCGGGCGATGCGGTGGATTTTTTCCACAGCCTTATCCCCAATGCCGCGTTTGGGCACATTGACGATCCGTTCAAAGGCAAGATCGTCTGCGGGTTGGTTGATGATGCGCAAATAGGCGATGGCATCGCGGATTTCGGCGCGTTCATAAAAGCGGAAACCGCCTACGATTTTGTAGTTCAGCCCGATGGAGATGAAGCGATCTTCCAGCTCACGCGTTTGAAACTGCGCGCGAACAAGGATGGCGATGTCGGACAGCGAGACTTGCTTATATTGCAGCGCCTCTATCTCTTCGCCGATCCGCCGCGCTTCCTCTGGCCCATCCCACACGCCGATGATGCGCACCTTTTCGCCGCCGTCCAGTTCGGTCCACAACGTCTTGCCCAACCGTCCGCTGTTGGCGTCGATGAGGCCGGATGCGGCGGCGAGGATGTGCGGGGTGGAGCGATAGTTTTGTTCAAGGCGAATGGTCTTTGCGCCCGGGAAATCCTTTTCAAAACGCAGGATATTGGCGACCTCTGCGCCGCGCCATGAATAGATGCTTTGGTCATCATCGCCCACGCAACAGATGTTTTTGCGTTGTTGCGCCAGCAGCCGCAACCACAGATATTGGACGGCGTTGGTATCCTGATATTCGTCCACAAGGATATATTTGAACTTCGCCTGATACTCGGCGAGTACATCGCGGTGGGTTTTGAGCAAGGTCAGCGCGTGCAATAAAAGGTCGCCAAAATCGCAAGCGTTTAACTCGCGCAGCCGGGCCTGATAGACGGCATACATTGCCTGACCCTTGCCATCGGCATAAAGCGCGCTTTCGCCTGCATCGACCTCCGCTGGCGTCAACCCTTTGTTCTTCCATTTGTCGATCAGGCTCGCCAGCGATTTAGGCGGAAAGCGTTTGTCGTCGATGTTCGCGGCCTGCACCAATTGTTTCAAAAGGCGCATTTGGTCGTCAGTATCAAGGATCGTGAAGTTGCTTTTCAGCCCCATCAGCTCGGCATGTCGCCGCAGCATTTTGGCGCCGATACTGTGGAACGTGCCAAGCCACGGCATTCCTTCCACCGCATCGCCGATCATCCGGCCCATGCGCTCCTTCATCTCGCGCGCGGCTTTGTTGGTGAAGGTGACGGCAAGGATTTCGGACGGCCATGCCAGCCGCTCTGCAATGATATGCGCCAGACGCGCGGTCAGCGCAGCGGTCTTTCCCGTGCCAGCGCCCGCGAGCATCAGCACAGGGCCCTCGGTCGTCAGCACAGCTTCGCGTTGCGGCGGGTTTAGGCCGTCGAGCCATGGGTAGTTTGGAGTTGGGGCAGTATCAGTCACGCCGAACGATTAGGGAACATTGCGGAAACGCGCAAGCAGCCTTCCGTCGATTATCACAAGGCCGAACGCGATGAGGACTGCGCCGATGATTTGGCCTTGGTTGAGATGCTCACCCAAAAAGGCTATGCCCAAGATCACCGCGAGGATCGGCATCAGGAACGCCACCAGCTGCGCGTTGGAGGCACCTGACCAGTCGATCAGGCGGAAGTAGAGGAAATAGGCCAATGCCGTTGAAATCAGCGCCAGCGCGAGTCCGGCCAACGTCGCGTCCAGGCGCGGCATGGCCATGGTCCATGGCTGATCAACCACCAACATGATGGGCACCATCAGCAACGCTGCGGTCATTGTTTGCCCGGTTGCGACCGCCATGGGTGTCAACGAAGTTTGCGACAGGCGGCGTCCGAAAATTGCGGCAAGGCTGTAAAACACCGTTGAAATCAGGCACGCAATCTGTGCCAGTAAATTGTCCGACAGCCCCTTCATCGCATCCGGCCCGACCATTACGATAATGCCTGACAAGCCGACCAGCACCCCAGTGATCCGCGATGGCGTTGCTTTCTCGTCCGATGTCATGAAATGCGCTGTGATAACGCCCCATAAAGGCGTTGTTGCATTCAGGATCGCGGCATAGCTGCTGTCCAGATATTGCTGTCCCCAGAAAAACAGCGTGAAGGGCAGCGCGCAGTTAAAGGCGCCGACAACCGTCAGCAGTGCCCAGATCCGCATGTCGGTGGGCAAGCGTTGGCCCATGATCCGCATCGCGAGCCACATTGCCGGTACAGCAAATCCGACGCGGATGAACACCAATGTGATCGGAGGAAAGCTGCGCAGACCAACTTCGATCAAGAAGAACGCACCACCCCATAGAATTGCGAGGATGCCGATCAGCAGCCAACCGTTGCCGTCTAATCTGGGTGTGGTCGTCATGCGATTGCGGAATCCGGCCGCAGCAATGTCAGCCGCGCTTTGCCAACATCGCGCGCGGTATCGATGGTAAAGCCTTTTAACTCGACGACCTCCTTGCCGCTTGTCTCAAGGCTGATCCACGCACCGGGTGCAAACCAGCCAAGGCGGTTCAGCTTATCTAGCGCCACTTGACCCGCACCAGTGCCATAAGGCGGATCGAGCAGGATCAAGTCAAAGCCAGATCGGGCAGTACCAAGCGACAACACCGACGACCGCCGCACATCGCATTGCGCCTTTGCACCCAGCTTTGCGATATTGTCTTCCAATGCGTTCAGCGCATCACGGTCTTGCTCGACGAAAACACATTGCGCCGCGCCGCGTGACAAAGCCTCCAGTCCCAACGCGCCAGATCCTGCAAACAGATCGAGCACCTTCAGGTCTTCGAACGACCCTAAACGGCTGGTCAGCATGGAGAACAACGTCTCGCGCGTGCGATCCGCCGTGGGGCGCGTCGTGTCACCTTTCGGCGCAACCAAAGGCCGTGAGCGCCAGATGCCGGAAATCACCCTCATGCAAGCGTGTTCCGGAAATTGATCAAATCCACGCGTCGCACTTCGCCAACTGCGCCCGGTTCCAGATCGCCGAGGACGAAGGGGCCATAACGTGTGCGGATTAGGCGGCTGACCTCAAGTTCGAAATGTTCCAGCACGCGCCGCACTTCCCGGTTTTTGCCTTCGGTCAGCGTCATTTCGAGCCAACCGTTACGGCCCGTGCGGCGCTCCAGATTGGCGTCGATTTTACCATAACGCACACCGTCGATTTCGATGCCTTGGATCAAATCCTCTAGCTGCGTCTGGCTGATGTCGCCAAACACGCGCGCGCGGTATGTGCGTTCTACGCCAGTTGCGGGCATTTCCATCTGCCGTTTGAATTCGCCGTCATTGGTCATCAACAGCAAGCCTTCGGTATTCAAATCCAATCGGCCAATGGGCATCAACCGTGGAAGCTCTTTTGGCAGAATGTCATAGATCGTCTTACGCCCGCTGAAATCGCGTTCGGCGGTCAGGCAACCTTCGGGCTTGTGAAACATATACAGCAATGTGGGCGCTGGCTGGCCAACGGCTTTGCCGTCAACTGCAACACCGTGCAGCGATTTTAGCAAAGTTGCGGGGGTTTCAACAGCAACACCGTTTAGCGTGATCCGCTTATCCGCGATCATCCGCTCAATCTCTCGCCGTGATGCAACTCCTGCGCGGGCAAGCAGCTTAGCGATGCGCTCTTCGCCATCCTGCCGTTCCAACGCACCCTTTGACGGCGCTGCATCGGCGCGCGGTCGGCGCACGGGTTTTGAATCCCATTTCAGGCGGGGCGGTTTTGCCGGTTTCGCAAGCGGACGTTTGGGGGGCTGGGACATCCGCGCCCTTTGGCGCAATTGGCAGCAAATGTCACCCCATGCTTCAAAGACATTGGCCATTCAGGAAAATATGGTTAGGCGGGGTGAGGGATGCACGAGGGAGAAATGCACGTGGCAACAGAAATTGAAAACACCAGTTGGCTGGATTCCATCAAGCCATATATGGAAAAAGAGGCGCTGATTGCGCTTTTGTTGGGCATTTCGTCGGGCTTCCCTTACGCCATGATAGGCGCAACATTGTCGTCGCGCCTCGCGCAGGATGGTATCGACAAAAAGGCAGTGACAGCTTTTGCGTTGGCATTCCTTGTGTACAACTTCAAATGGGCGTGGGCATGGATTGTCGACGGTGTTCGCATTCCGATACTGGGCCGATTGGGCCAGCGCGTTTCATGGATGATTGTTTCGGCTCTATTTGTCGCTATTGCGGTGGCCAATCTTGGTTTCTCCGATCCCAAGGCCGGGCTTTTGTTCACTGCCTATTCGGCCATACTTTTGGGTTTTGCGGGCGCTACATTTGACATTGTGATCGATGCTTATCGCATCGAAGTTCTGCGGCCGGATCAGCAAGGTATTGGTGCCGGCATGAGCCAATATGGCTGGAGGCTGGGCTCGGCGGGCGCTGGTGCACTAGCGCTTGTAGTTGCAGCCCGAATAGGATGGGAGGCCGCATATTTGATGTGCGCCGCGTTTGCGATTCCCGCCGTCATTGCTGTGTTCTGGGGAGGAGAACCTGCAAGACACCGCGAAGCGATTGCACGGAAAGCGATCAACATCGGTGAGTCGATCATTGGACCGTTTAGAGAATTTTTCAGCCGACATGGTGCTTGGCTCGTGCTGCTTTTCATTCTGCTGCACAAAATTGGTGACACACTAGCGAATCTGACCTTACGCTTGCTGCTTGAAGACCTCGGTTTCTCTAATGACGAAATCGCTATTTACGACGTTGGCGTCGGATTTTGGGCATTCTTGATCGGGATTTTTGTTGGCGGTGTGCTCTATGCAAAAATGGGTTTGAAGCGTTCGGTTTTGCTAAGTCTATTTCTGATGATGATTTCAAATCTCAGCTTTGCTTTGCTGGCGACTGCTGGGCATAGCAATTGGGGGCTGGCTGCAACTATCGGCTTTGAAAACTTCGCCAGCGGCATTGGTGGAACGGTTTTGGTTGCCTATTTCGCGGCGCTCTGTGACCTTCGATTCACAGCGGCACACTACGCACTCATTTCTTCTGCAGCGAGTATCGTAGGACGGTTTTTAACTGGAACAACAGCGGGTGCGATGGTGGAAGGAATGGGCTTCTTCAATTTCTATCTTTTAACAACGATTGCGGCACTGCCTGGAATCATCTTGTTTTGGATGATGATGCGAAGTGGCCTCGCTGATAGTTCGATTGGTACGGCGGCTACATTTGACGGCAAGCCAAGTCGATCTGGCTAGGTAAAGCTATATCGAAAAGCCATAGCCTAAAGTTCATTGGGGGATTTGGTTGTTCGCTTTCAGAATTGCTCCGGCGAGGTAGAGCGTTCCGGCGATGAGGATGATTTGCGAAGCCGGGTCGATTTCTATCGATGCAAAGGCGGACATGATATCAGGCGCCGCAATGGCTTCATTGCCGAACGCGTCAACTTTGTGATGCTCATGCCCCGGAACGGGTAGCGCCGTGATGCTGGCCAGCCTGTCCTTAAGCGGCGCGATGATCGCTTTCGGGTCTTTGTTGGCTAACATACCCGTGAACAAATGAATGTGCCGCGTTTCTCCCGCAAAATGCGCGGCGATGGCGCGTCCGCCGTCAACATTATGGCCGCCATCCAGCCAAACTTCTGTGCCTTCGGGCAGTAAATCCGTCAGCGGCCCTTTTCCCAACCGCTGCATCCGCGCGGGCCAGCGCGTCCATTCCATCGCAGCGGCAAGCGCGCTTTCAGGGACAGTGATCGCGTTTTGATGACGCAACATTGCCACCGCGAGCGCCGCATTATCCGCCTGATGCGGTCCGGCCATGCGGGGTAGGGGAAGGCTGATCTTTCCCTTGGCGTCGCGGTAATGCAGGCCGCCTTCATAGACCGCCGCATCCCAGGTTTCACCGCGATCGAGCAATTTCGCCCCTGCGTGCATAGCTTGCTTGGCGATTTCGGTCAGCATCGACGGCGCATATTTCTGACACGCCAACGGGACGCCCATTTTGGCGATGCCCGATTTTTCAAAGGCGATCCGATCCAGTGGAGCCATGTCAGGAACGCCGTCTTCTGCCGCTAGCAAAAAGCCTTCATGGTCGATGCCAAGCGAAGCGATGCCGCAAATTGCCGGGACCGTGATGATGTTGGTTGCATCCAAGCGACCGCCTAGTCCAACCTCCAAGATGCAAGCATCGGCAGGCGTGCGCGCAAAGGCGAGAAATGCGGCGGCGGTCGTCACTTCGAAAAAGCTCGCCTGCAATCCCTCTGCATGGTCGAGCACTTCGGACAGCAATTCTGCCAGATAGTCGTCAGCGATCAGCTTTCCCGATACTCTGATCCGTTCATTAAAGCGGACGAGATGCGGGCTGGAATAGACATGGGCCGTCAGCCCCGCCGCTTCGATAGCGCCTCGTAAAAACGCGCATGTTGACCCTTTGCCATTCGTTCCAGCGACATGGAACACCGGTGGCAATTGGTCTTGAGGATTGCCCAGCCGCGCGCACAACTCTCTAATCCGCTCCAGCCCCAACGTATCACGCCCGGGCGACAATGCGGCCAGCCGGTCAAGTTGCGCCTGCACGGCGGAGGAATCGGATTTGGCGTGGTCTGCCACTACGAGGTCTAAGCCGCCGTCTTACCCGCCATCAAATAATCGATCAGGCCGGAAAGCGTTGATTTCAATTGATGCCGATGCGTCACCATATCAATCATGCCATGCGCCAGCAGATATTCGGCGCGCTGGAATCCTTCGGGCAGTTTTTCGCGGATTGTCTGTTCGATCACGCGTTGTCCGGCAAAACCGATCAGTGCACCGGGTTCGGCAATCTGGATGTCGCCCAGCATCGCATAGCTTGCGGTGACGCCGCCTGTGGTAGGATCGGTTAGCACAACGATATAGGGCAAATGCGCATCGCGCAGCATCTGGATCGCCACGGTCGAACGCGGCATCTGCATCAGCGATAATATCCCCTCTTGCATCCTCGCGCCCCCTGCGGCGGTGAAGATGATATAGGGGCATTTCTTGACGACGGCCTCTTGCGCCGCGGCGACAAAGGCTTCGCCCACTGCCATGCCCATCGACCCGCCCATAAAGGCGAAATCTTGCACGCTGATAACGGCGGATTGGCCGTCAATTTTGCCATGACCGCTGATCATCGCGTCTGTCTCGCCCGTTGCCGCGCGCGCGGCTTTGATCCGGTCGGGATATTTTTTGGTGTCTTTGAACTTTAGCGGGTCTTCCATCACCTTTGGCATGGGCAGGACGCGGAGTGTGTCCTCGTCAAAGATGGCGGCAAAGCGCTCCGCAGGACCAATGCGGCCATGAAAATCGCATTTCGGGCAGACTGACTGGTTTTCCTCAAACTCCTTGAGGAAGATCATCGAGTTGCAACCTTTGCATTTATGCCAAAGCGTCTCCGCCGTCTCGCGCTTGGCGATAAACGGCATGGCATTGCGGACGCGGGTGACCCAGTTCATGTTCTAACACTTTCCATTTGACGGGTTAGTTATGCGCTTTGGCACCGTAGTGCAATTTCGTTTCACGCAAAGGACGCAAAGATTTTCAAGACGGCCGTGTGGCAACGGAACGTTGATCCGAAACTCAACCTCTTAAAAATCTTCGCGTTCTTTGCGTGAAACAATCTTAGCTACGCTCGCGCGGAAACAATAGCGGCTTTTAACGAAGCGACATAATCGTGCACTGGCCCTGCGGCATTGATACCATGCTGCGCTACCAGTTCAACAATTGCCGAACCCACAACCACCCCATCGGCAACCTTGGCAATCGCCGCGGCCTGTTCAGGGGTGCGCACACCAAAGCCGACCGCAATAGGCAGGTCGGTGGCGGCTTTCAGGCGCGCAACGGCGTCTTCGATGCTGGCTTGTGCCGCTTGTTGCTTGCCGGTGATACCCGCGACCGAGACATAATAGACAAAGCCGCTGGAGCCTTCCAGTATTGTTGGCAGCCGCGCTGCGTCGCTGGTCGGGGTGGCAAGGCGGATCAGGTCCACACCTGCGCCGCGCAGGGCGGGGCCAAGTTCGGGGTCTTCCTCTGGCGGAATATCGACGCAAATGACGCCATCGACGCCCGCCTTGGTGCATTCGGCGGCGAACCAGTCTCCGCCGCGGATCGTCATCGGATTGGCATAGCCCATCAGCACAAGCGGAACGTTTGAATGCCGAGCGCGAAAGGCGGTAGCGATGGCGAAAATGTCGGCGGTGGTTGTGCCCTTGGCCAGGCTGCGGATGTTCGCTTCCTGAATCGCGGGGCCATCGGCCATCGGATCGGTGAACGGCATGCCCAGTTCGATCACATCCGCGCCGCCCGCGACGAGAGCGTCGAGATTGGCTGCGGTGTCGCCAACGCCAGCGGTGATGAAGGTGACGAGGGCAGGGTGCGGTTTGGAAAAGGCGGAGGAGAGGCGGTTCATTCTATGCCGACTTCAATTTGCGCTTAAAAAACCATGTTAAAAATGCGGTGGTAACTCCAGTCTTCCATAAAATGCCAACAATGCTTGCTGCGGATATGCCGACAAATGATATAGCGACACGATGATATTGACCGCTCTGATATGCAACTATTCCGATCAAAGCCAACATCGAATATAATATTGTAAAGGTAAGGATTGTCTTGGCAATTCGATTCACAATTTCTCTCCTAATACTTCAAGCAAAACGAAAATGTCCTTGTCCTGCGTCCGCACAGGTTCGCCAAAATAATCTGATCGCGATCCATCTTCACCGCTTCGCGCACCTCAACAAATAATGGAGTAAAATTGGCTGTTCAGCTGGTCGAAAGAACGACACCCAAGATTGAACAAGCCAATGCGACAATTGCCGATACCATGATACCGATTTTGATTGTCTGCTTGTCAAGTGCGGCCTCCAGCTGCTCCTTGGAAACCAATTCATTCGTGCCATCTCCGATCTCCGAAGCAATGGCTTCCGCTTGTTTTCGCGGTAAGCCGGTTGCTTCAAGTCGATGCGCCGACGTGAGAGGGTTGTAGCTATTCATGGATGATGCTTTATCACGGTTTTAGTGGAATAACAGCCCTTCAAATCACCGTCCCCAAAGCCTCAGCCACGGTAAAAATATCCTTGTCCCCGCGTCCGCACAAATTGGCTAAAATAATTTGGTCACGGTCCATCGTCGGTGCCACTTTTGCCACCGCCGCAATCGCATGGGCAGGCTCCAGTGCTGGGATGATGCCCTCGGTACGGCAGAGAAGCTGGAAAGCGTCCAATGCCTCGGTATCGGTCACCGAAGTATAATCCACCCTGCCAATTTCTTTCAGCCAGCTATGCTCTGGGCCAATGCCGGGATAATCTAGCCCCGCCGAAATCGAGTGCGCCTCGGCAATCTGGCCGTCGTCATCCTGCAACAAATAGGTTTTGTTGCCATGGAGGATTCCTGGCCGTCCGCCCGCCAGCGATGCCGCATGTTCCTTATCCAGCCCATGCCCCGCCGCCTCGACGCCGAGCATCTTGACCGATGGATCATCCAGAAACGGATGAAACAGCCCGATGGCATTCGACCCGCCGCCAATCGCCGCCACCAGCAAATCGGGCAGGCGGTTGATGCGCGACAGCATCTGCGCGCGCGCTTCTTTACCGATCACGCTTTGGAAATCGCGGACCAGTTCTGGGTAAGGGTGCGGTCCCGCTGCTGTGCCGATGATATAAAACGTGTCGTCCAAGTTGGCGACCCAATCGCGCAGCGCCTCGTTCATCGCGTCTTTTAGCGTGGCGGCTCCGCTTGTCACCGGAACGACTTCGGCCCCCAATAACTTCATGCGGAACACGTTGGGCGATTGCCGCGCGACATCGGTTGCTCCCATGAAGATCACACAGGGCAGACCGAAACGCGCGCAAACGGTGGCGGTGGCGACACCGTGTTGGCCTGCGCCGGTTTCCGCAATGATCCGCGTCTTGCCCATCCGCATCGCGAGCAAAATTTGCCCGACGCAATTGTTGATCTTATGTGCGCCGGTGTGGTTCAACTCGTCGCGCTTGAACCAGACTTGCGCGCCTTTGCCCTCGGGCGCGTTCTTTCGCAGTTCCTCGGTCAGCCGCTCGGCATAATAAAGCGGGCTTGGCCTTCCCACATAATGTTCGAGCAGATCATCAAACTGTGCGTGAAAGGCGGGATCGACCTTGGCCGCCTCATATTCGCGTTCGAGATCGAGGATCAACGGCATCAGCGTTTCGGCGACATAGCGTCCACCAAACTGGCCAAAATGGCCACGCTCGTCTGGTTGGTTGCGGAATGAGTTGGCTTGCATATTCATCAGATTCTCAATTGCCGTTCGTGTCGAGCGAAGTCGAGACACCGTGCAGTTCTGAAGGGCATCTCGACTACGCTCGATACGAACGGTTTATGGGGTGTAGTCGCGGACCGCTTCGCAGAAAGCGGCAATCTTGTCCACATCCTTGACGCCCGGAGCGGACTCTACACCCGAGGAAACATCAACCAACGGTGCCTTTGTCGCGCGAAGGGCGGCAACGACATTGTCCGGGGCCAGCCCGCCTGCAAGTCCCCAAGGCGTGCGGTGGTCAAAGTGTTGCAGCAGTGACCAGTCAACGCGTGTGCCAGTGCCGCCGGGAAGGGCCTGGGCCGGGGCGTCGTAAAGCAACATATCGACCATATCATCAAACCGGTCTGCATCGACCAAAGTTTGCCGGTTTTTTAGGCCGATGGCTTTCCAGATATGCGCCTTTGTATGCTGACGAACCAGATTGAGCCATTCGGGCGTTTCAGTGCCGTGGAATTGCACGACATCGGGGCGCACCATGTCGAGCGCCCTTTGCGTCAAATCAGGGTCCGCGTTGACGAGTAGCAGAACGACTTTAAGGCTCGGTGGAGTTTGTGCTCGCAACTTAGCGGCGGCTTCAAGACTGACATGGCGCGGGCTTTTCTCGAAATGCACCAATCCGATATGCGTTGCGCCGTGTTTGGCGGCGGCATCAATGGCGGCGGGTGTGGATAGTCCACAGATTTTGATTTGGGTTTGCATGGAATTATAACGGGTGTTCAATTTTCAAAACGAAAAGCTACGCCTCGCCGTTTGCCATTTTCAAATACGGCAAAGCCGACGAACATCATCGTATCAGCCTCATCATTTTTATAAACTCGCACCCGACCTTTGCTGACCTTAAACCAACTCTGTTGATCGAAAGAAATTTCGTTTAAATTAAAATCGCCATCGTTCCAGATGCCGCGAAAATAAGTCCCACTTTTGTTAGTCGACATTACAAACGTCATTAAGCCTTCTGTGGCCGCATTTTCTCCATCGGAGGGTGGCGTAAATACGACATTATCACACGCGACTTCGGTGATCTCTTGGACGCCGTCGTTATTTGAAAGCATCTTGGCAAGTGGGGTCATCGTGGCACATTTTCCGACCAATTGACGACTTTCTACGCGAACATATCGCGGGTCTGCTTCTGCCTGTTCGATTGTTGGAATTTCTGGTGCACCAACTACCAGTGCAAGCGCAGAATATAGAATATTTATCATAAATAATCCAATTCTAAAGCGTCCCCACAATCGCCCTAGCCGCATCATCAGGGCTTTCGGCCTTAGTAATGGGCCGCCCCACCACCAACACACTCGCGCCATCGTCGCGGGCTTGACGCGGCGTAACTGTGCGCTTCTGATCCGCGCTGTTGCCTCCTACGGGGCGTAGGCCGGGGACGACGAAGAAGCCGTCCTTCCAGCTTTTTTTGACCGCTTTGACTTCGTGGCCCGAACAGACAATGCCGTCCAGACCGGCTTCTTGCGCCAAGGCGGCAAGGCGGGCGACTTGCAGGGCGGGGTCGTCGGATACACCGACGCGGCTAAGGTCGTGATCGTCTAGGCTGGTCAGCACCGTGACGGCGACAACTTTGGTGTGCAATCCCGCCGCCGCCTTCGCATCCTCCATCATCGCACGGCCACCCGATGCGTGGATCGTGACA
>JBEBKE010000054.1:0-14993 GCA_040079555.1 Sphingorhabdus sp.
CGCGAGTTCGTCGACTGTATAAAGCGGCGAAAAGTTGACCACAGTCGCCCCGGCCAGCATCGCGCCGTAATAAGCGACGATATAATGCGGCACATTGGGTAGAAATAGCCCGACATGATCGCCTTTGCCGATGCCGCGCAGTTGCAGCCCCTTGGCAAATTTGCGGACGCGCACTTCGATATCCGAATAGCTATATTTGCGGCCCATAAAATCGGCGAGCGGAGCAGCGCCCATGCGCTTAGCCGAACGGAAAAACATATCGTGCACCGAAAGCGGCGAAAATTCCTGTGCCCAAGGTGACGGGTGCAGGTAATTCGAGGTCCAAGGTGTCGCGGTCGCCATGTTCTTCCTCTAAACCGACGTAAACCAGCCCACGCCGTCTATCTCGTCCACGCTAGCTCTACCGGTTCTTTGCAGATGGCGCAAATGGGCCATAGCTTCGCCGACGGCGAGGCCAAATACCGTCTCGTCGATTGGGCGGTCGAACAGCAAGGCAAAACAATCAACCGCGCGGTGCGGCTTTTCGCGTAACGCAGCTTCCAGCCGGTCGAGTCGGTCGAGGTGCCCCGATGCCAATATGTCCAGTCGGGCATGGACACCGCGAAAGGGCGAACCGTGCGCCGGCAGCACCAGCATATCGGGCGGCAACAACGCGCGGAATTTCGCAATCGACGCCAACCATTCGCCCAGCGGGTCAGCATCGGGCTCGCTATCCATGATCGACACATTGCTGGTGATGCGCGGCAGGATTTGGTCGCCAGCGATGATCGCGCCGTTATGGTGATCGACCATGCAGGCATGTTCTGGGGTATGGCCGCCGCCGGTGACAATCTGCCATACACGGCCGCCAACGCGAACGTGCTGGCCATCATCCAGCCGGTGATGGCCCGTCGGCAACTGCGATACGGCGCGGGCAAAGCTACCAAAACCGCGCAAACGCATGTCGTCGATCTGCGCTTCGCTATAACCAGAAAACCGCCTGCGCGCGAGGACATCGTTCGGCACTTCGTCGCGTATGTCGGCAACCAACATCCGCGCCATCAACCATTCGGTGCGGTTCATCCACACCGGAACCTTGTTGCGGTTCGCCAACCATCCGGCACAGCCAACATGATCTGGGTGGAAATGCGTGACGAAAATCCGCGTCATTCGTCGGTCGGACAGCGTGCCTTCGAGCAACTTTTTCCATTCGGCGATCACATTGGGCATAAACAGTCCGGTATCGGCGATGGCGTATCCATCACCCTGTTCATCGCGGTCGCCCAGCAGCCAGATATTGATGTGGTTCAAATTTCCCGGAACGGGCATTCGTGTCCAGCCCATATCGGGCGCCAGCGGATAGACCTCTCCATATTGCGGGACATGCTCGCCCAAAGGATAGGTAAGTCCTTTGATTTCAATGGGTTCAAATCCATGGTCGACTAAGGTCATGTCATAAGCGGTAAGGGGTTCTGCGAGCATAAGCACAGCCTTGCCCAATGCGTGCGGCGCGCGCAATGGTGACGTTAGGGAAGGGCCCAAAGAAAAAGGCCGCCCGATTTATCACCGGACGGCCTTTGTCAAAAATGTCGTCAGAATTATGCGGCTGGTTTTTTAAACAACGTCTCTGCGGTCAGCTCAGCGGCTGGTGCTTCGACCTCACCGGTCAGAACCTCTTCGGCCAATCGCTTATTCTCGTCGCGCTCTGCACGCAGTTGCTCGATCAACGCTTCGCGGTCACCGGCAAAACGAGTGTCATCCGCAACGGTATCAACAAGGCCCGCCTTTTTGGCGATGCGCGCAACGATGGCGTCCAGTTCGCGCTGTGAACACAGGCCAAGCGTTACGGGATCTTTCGCCTGAATTTCGGCGATGTTCCAATGGCTGCGATCACGGATCGCGGCGATGGTGTTGCGGGTGGTACCGATCAGCTTACAAATCGCGCCATCAGAAATTTCGGTATGGTTGCGCAACAGCCATGCAATGCCGTCGGGTTTATCCGAACGTTTTGATACCGGCGTGTAACGCGGGCCCTTTGTCCGGCGGACCTGCTCTGGGCCTTTGCTTATTTTTAGATCGTAATCGGGATCGGCCTGACCCTTTTCGATTTCGTCCATCGCCAGCTCGCCCGCACGCACCGGATCGCGTCCGGTATATTTCGTGCCCGTCATATCATCGGCCATCGCCTGCACTTCTAAAATGTGCAGTCCGCAGAACTCGGCAATTTGCGTGAAGCTAAGTGCAGTATTGTCAACCAACCAAGCCGCAGTTGCGTGCGGCATCAGGGGAACAAGTCCATTCTGGGCCATGTGTGATTCTCCAAATAAAAGGGCCGCCCCTTGTCGGAGCGGCCTGATGCGAGTTTGACTTAGGCGAAAACGCCCCGTTCGGCAAGAACCAAATCGGCAGAAAACGGGGATCGCTATTGAAAGTCTGCGCTACGGAACCAAAACGATCTTCCCGACAAAATCGCCGCTTTCCATCAGCGTATGGGCGGCGGCCGCATCAGCCAAAGAAAACATCTTGGCCATCGTCGGCCGCAATTGCCCCGCCTCGACAAACGGCCAAACGGTCCGGTGAATTTCATCGGCAAGCAACGCTTTGAACGCGTCTGAACGCGGGCGCAGTGTCGACCCGGTCAGTGTCAAGCGCCGCATCATGATCTGCACCATAGGCACCTCGGCCATCGCGCCACCCTGAATCGCGATAGTCACATGGCGGCCATCCATACGCAGGCACTGCATGTTGCGCGGCACATAGGGACCTGCGACCATGTCGAGGACGATATGCACGCCCTGATTGTCAGTGATGCGTTTGACTTCCTCGACAAAATCAGTCGCGTTATAGTTGATCGCGTGCGCTGCACCCAGTTCCAACGCGGCGGCACATTTATCGTCCGAACCGCATGTGACGATGACTTCCAGCCCGAACAGATTGCCCAGCTTGATCGCCATCGATCCTATGCCGCTGGTGCCGCCATGGACGAGTATGGTTTCACCTTCGTCGGCATAGCCGCGTTCAAACACATTGTGCCACACGGTCATCAATGTTTCGGGGATTGCGGCGGCTTCCTCCATCGATAGGCTTTCCGGCACAACCCAGCAGACATCAGCACGCGCAAGGCAGTATTCCGCATAGCCGCCACCTGCGACCAAGGCGCAAACATGCTGATTAATTAGATCGGGGGCCGTTCCGGGGCCGACAGCAACAACGGTGCCGGAAATCTCCAAGCCAGGAAGGTCGCTTGCGCCTGGGGGCGCGGGATATAGTCCTTTGCGCTGTACGACATCGGGACGGTTTACGCCGGCTGCGGCGACTTTTACGAGGACTTCGCCTTCGCCCGGTATGGGGACGGGGCGGCTGCAGGGCTTCAATACATCGGGTGCCCCGGGACTGCTAATTTCAATGGCAGTCATGGTCTCGGGTATGTTAGTCATGTGTCTCGCCCCTTTTCATAGGCTTCATAGCCGCGATGGCTTTGCCATTCCAGCGCGTTAGCATCTGGCTTTAGGTGAATTGACAGATGCGCATTGAATCCGCATCTTGACTATGAAGGAGGCAGCTATGGATCTTGACGAACTGTTTGCACGGCGGCCGGATGATCCGCTTGTTGCTTTGTTAAAACAAGACCTTGACCGGCATTCAGTCGCGGAATTGAAAGAGCGCGTCGAGGCGTTGCAGGGCGAAATTGCGCGGTGCGAAGCCAAAATTGCGTTTTCGGCGGATCATCGGAATGCAGCGGATTCGCTGTTTAAAAAATAGTGACGCATCTCGACGATTGACCAATGGTCGAAGCAATTTTGGGCTGGCTGGTCGTTATAGGATAAATCCCGGTTGAAAGCAGCAACGACCAAGCCGATATAGACGTTAACGGGCAATCGCAGCCCATTTGGAGCACAATCAAATGCCGTCATTTGCAGAATCGCTGGAAGCAACGCTTCACAATGCTTTGCAGCACGCAGGGGAGCGGTCGCACGAATATGCGACGCTTGAACATCTGTTGCTGGCGTTGGTGGATGATGAGGATGCAGTTCGCGTCATGCAAGCCTGCGGCGTCGATGTCGGCGAGCTGAGCGATACCGTGATCCAATATCTGGATAATGAGCTGGAGAGCCTGAAAGTCACCGGCAAAGTTGATCCTTCGCCGACCAGCGGATTTCAGCGCGTAGTGCAGCGCGCGATACTGCATGTGCAATCATCGGGGAAGGATGTCGTTACCGGAGCCAATGTGTTGGTGGCGCTGTTTTCTGAACGCGAAAGCTATGCCGTCTATTTCTTGCAGCAACAGGACATGAGCCGGTTGGACGCGGTCAGCTATATCAGCCACGGCATCGGCAAAGACGGCAAACTGATCGATCAAAAGCCGGTTGAAGGCGCCGATGAGCGTAAAGAAGAGGCCGCTGATTCAAAAGAGAAAAAAGGCAAGGACACTGCGCTTGAGCAGTTCACTGTCAACCTGAACGAAAAAGCCAAGCAAGGCCGTATCGATCCGTTGATTGGCCGTACCGAGGAAGTTGACCGCACCGTACAAATCCTGTGCCGCCGGTCAAAGAACAACCCGCTTTATGTCGGCGAACCCGGCGTCGGTAAAACAGCCATTGCCGAGGGACTGGCGCGGCGTATCGTTGAAAATCAAGTGCCAGAGGTGTTGTTGCCTGCGGTGATCTATTCACTCGACATGGGGTCTTTGCTGGCGGGGACCCGCTATCGAGGTGACTTTGAGGAACGGTTGAAAGCCGTTGTAACCGAGTTGGAAAAGATGCCCGACGCGATCTTGTTCATCGACGAAATTCATACGGTGATCGGCGCGGGCGCAACATCCGGCGGCGCGATGGATGCCTCCAACTTGCTGAAACCAGCTTTGTCTGGCGGCACGATCCGCTGCATCGGTTCCACAACGTATAAAGAATTTCGCAATCACTTTGAAAAGGATCGCGCGTTGCTGCGCCGGTTCCAAAAGATTGACGTGAACGAACCGAGCATTGAGGATACGATCAAAATCCTTGGCGGGCTGCGTGCAGCCTTTGAAGAGCACCACAAAGTCAAATACACCAATGATGCACTGAAATCCGCGGTCGAGCTGTCCTCGCGCTATATCAACGATCGCAAACAGCCCGATAAAGCCATCGATGTGATCGATGAGGTCGGCGCGATGCAAATGCTGGTGCCACTCGCCAAACGCCGCAAGTTGATCACCTCAAAAGAGATCGAAGCGGTCATCGCGACAATCGCGCGTATCCCGCCCAAGAATGTGTCGACCGATGACCGGACGGCATTGGGCAGTCTCGAGACGGATTTGAAGCGCGTTGTCTTTGGGCAGGACAAGGCGATTTCTGTGCTGTCGTCAGCGATTAAGCTGAGCCGCGCTGGCCTTCGCGATCCAGACAAGCCCATCGGCAACTATCTGTTTTCCGGCCCCACCGGCGTCGGTAAAACCGAAGTCGCGCGGCAGTTGGCGAGCATTATGGGCATTCCGCTCAAACGCTTTGATATGTCCGAATATATGGAGCGCCACAGCGTTAGCCGCCTGATCGGCGCGCCTCCGGGCTATGTCGGTTTTGACCAAGGCGGGTTATTGACCGATGCAGTCGATCAAAATCCGCATTGTGTTTTGTTGCTCGACGAAATCGAAAAAGCGCATCCCGATCTGTTCAACATCTTGTTGCAGGTGATGGATAATGGCCGTCTGACCGACCATCACGGCAAGACCGTGGATTTCCGCAATGTCATTTTGATCATGACGACCAATGCGGGCGCGAAAAATCTGACCAAAGAAGGCATCGGCTTTGGCCGCGCTGCGGAGGCCAATGAGGACGCCAGCGAAGAAGCAGTCAAAGAGCTGTTTGCGCCGGAATTCCGCAACCGTCTGGATGCGATTGTACCGTTTGGATTCCTGCCGACCGAAGTCGTTGCGATGGTCGTCGACAAATTCATCCTGCAACTCGAACTGCAACTCGCCGACCAGAATGTGCATATCAAGTTGGACGATGAAGCGCGTGCCTGGCTGACGGAACGCGGCTATGACAAGCTATACGGCGCGCGCCCGATGGGCCGGTTGATACAGGAAAAGCTGAAACAACCGTTGGCCGAAGAACTGTTGTTCGGAAAGCTGGTGAATGGCGGCGAAGTGGCTGTGCGGATCAAGGACGGCCAGCCGGTTTTTGAAGTGACTCCCGCGCCGCCGAAAGCGGCTAAGCCGAAGAAGGAAAAAGGCGCGAAGAAGGCGAAGATAAGCTAAACGTCATGGAGCCTTGGAGACTCATTCTATCCGCTGTTGCCGCATCTGCAATCGCATCGCCATTGATCGCGGCAAATATGGCTACGACAATTTCTACTGACCTTGCTTCGGTGGGCCATTGGAAAATGGAGGTGCGTGAAAAACGCGCGGATGGTCAATCCTTGTGCATCGAATATTGGACTTTTGACGACGAAAGTACATTGCAGGTGGTTAGTGGCAAGCAGGTTGTGAAAAAGCGCTGGCGAATTGCGTCGGACGATGAATTTGACAAGATGTTTTTTACATCGCTTTCCGCGACAGCAGACCCCGACTGTATGAACGAAGTCGCGGACCCGGCAGATTTTCCCGCGACTGAAGGTGGTGGGTTTGCGCTTCAAAAACTGGGAGTTGCCTATTTCCTCTGCACTCCAATGGTCGTAGAGGATGTGAAGCGCAAAACCCGTACGTCGATGTGGGGCGATAATTGTTGGGCTACGCTCACCCCAATCAAGCAGAATTGACCAGCCCGGTCTACGGGCCCCATACTTCTCCGCTAAAGCCTCACTTGCCTCCTGCCAATCTATTCTGATTTGGTCTTTGCGTTGCTTTTTGCCATTTCGGTATCATGGAAAAAGGCAAAGTCTATCTGGTCGGCGCAGGCCCGGGTGATCCCGATTTGCTGACGGTAAAGGCCGCGCGGCTGATCGCGGCGGCAGATGTCGTCGTGCATGATGGGCTGGTGGACGATGCTATCCTTGCGCTCGCAGATCCAAATGCGCGCTTAATTTCCGTCGCGAAACAGCGCAGCCGCCACTCGGTGCCGCAAAACGGCATTAACGCAATTCTCGTTGAGGAGGCGCTTGCCGGGCAAAAGGTCGTGCGCTTGAAGGGCGGCGATCCGTTTATATTCGGACGCGGTGGCGAAGAGGTTGAAGCGTGTCAGGCAGCGGGCGTTTTGGTTGAAGTCGTTCCCGGCATCTCCGCCGCCATTGCGGGTGGGGCGGCCAATTTTCTGCCGCTGACGCATCGCGACGCTGCAACTGCCGTCACGTTTGTTGCGGGCCAATGCAAAGGCCTGACCGATCAGAATTGGGCCGGGCTTGCCGGTAAAAACCGCACGCTGGTGATCTATATGGGCGTCGCGACTGCCGATGATATTTGTGAAAAACTAATCGCCGATGGCGTTTCCCCCGATACGCCGGTTGCGGTTTTGGAGCGGGTAGGGCGCAAAGATGCGCGGGCGTTGCGCACGATCCTGACCGATCTAGGCGGCATGATCGCGCGCGAAAATGTGCGGTCGCCAGCGATCATCATATTGGGCGATGTCGTCCTGAAATCCGATGCGGAGGGTAGGCTTCGCACCTTTGCCAAAGAAGCGGAGAAATTGGCGTGAAATTATTAACAGGAAATGATCTTGCCTCTGGCGCTGTCACATGGTGGGCGGGCAGCTGGTGGTCTTTGCACGTCGAAGATGCGGTGGATGTCGACGAAAGCGGGGATGCGATCCTAGCGCGCGAAGAAGGCGCGCGCCGCGTCAATGCGCCTTATATCATAGAAGCGGTTGCTACACCCGAAGGCCCGCGTCCCGCGCATATCAAAGACCGGGTGCGTGCACTTGGCCCGACAGTGCGACTCGATCTTTCGTTAAAACCAGCCGACCCCAGCGTTGGCGAATGGGTGATCTGATATGTATAAATATGACAATTACGACCAAGCCCTCGTCGATGCTCGCGTTGCCGATTTTCGTGATCAGGTGAAGCGCCGCCTATCTGGCGAAATGACCGAGGACCAGTTTAAGCCGCTGCGGCTGATGAACGGCCTGTATCTGCAACTGCACGCCTATATGCTGCGCGTTGCCATTCCTTACGGCACACTCGACAGTCGTCAGATGCGGATGCTGGCACATATCGCGAGCAAATATGACCGCGATTATGGCCATTTCACCACGCGCCAGAATATCCAGTACAACTGGATCAAGCTGGAGGAATGCGGCGACCTGCTGGAGGAGTTGGCGAGCGTTGAGATGCACGCCATCCAGACCAGCGGCAATTGCATCCGCAACATTTCGTCAGATCAATATGCAGGCGCGGCGACAGACGAAGTTGCCGATCCGCGTCCTTGGGCAGAATTGCTGCGCCAATGGAGCACATTCCATCCTGAATTCAGCTATCTGCCGCGCAAGTTCAAAATCGCGGTGATTGCCAGCCCCGAGGACCGCGCCGCAATGCGGCTGCACGACATCGGGCTGGAACTGGTCAAGCAGGACGGCGTGCTAGGCGCGCGCGTCTTTGTCGGTGGCGGTATGGGTCGCACCCCGATGATCGCGCCAGAGATCAATCCGTTTATCAAAGCCGATGATTTGCTGAGCTACATCGAAGCGTGCTTGCGCGTGTACAACCGACATGGCCGCCGAGATAATATCTATAAAGCGCGGATTAAAATCCTTGTCCACGAAATCGGTGCCGACGAGTATCGCCGTCAGGTCGAGGAAGAATTCGCCCATGTAAAGACTTTGGGTATCGATCCGCCGCTCGCCGAGTTCGACCGCATTTCCGCGTTCTTTGCGCCGCCTGCTTTTGAAGCTGTAAGCGATGATGTTGACCGCAGCGATCCAGACTTCGCAGTCTGGCTCGACCAGAATGTGAAGCCGCATAAGCAAGCGGGTTACGCAATCGTCAATATCAGCCTGAAGCCGATTGGCGGGATTCCCGGTGACGCATCCTCGGCGCAGATCGACGTGATGGCGGACCTTGCCGAGACATACAGTTTCGACGAATTGCGCGTCACTCACGCGCAAAACATCGTGCTGCCCCATGTTGCCAAGCGCGATTTGTATGCGGTCTGGCAGGTGCTGAACGCGGCGGAACTGGCCAACGCCAATCTCGACCTGATCAGTGACATCATCGCGTGTCCGGGTCTCGATTATTGCAGCCTCGCCAATGCCCGCTCGATCCCAGTGGCGCAGAAAATCGCGACGCGCTTTGCTGATCTCGAACGCCAACGTGATCTGGGCGAGTTAAAGCTCAAAATCTCTGGCTGCATCAATGCCTGCGGGCATCACCATGCGGGCCATATCGGTATCCTTGGCGTCGACCGCAAAGGCGTTGAAAACTACCAGCTGACACTGGGCGGTTCAGGCGCAGAGGATGTCAGCATCGGTAAGATCACCGGCCCTGGTTTTAGTGAGGATGGCATTGTCGATGCGGTTGAACGCGCGACTGACAAATATCTAACATTGCGCGAACCTGGCGAACGTTTCGTCGACACGTACCGCCGCGTTGGCATGGACCCGTTTAAGGAAGCGATTTATGGTTGAGCATCATGCTGATAATGCCGTCGCGCAAGCGCAACGGGGGGTAGCAGGCGAAGAGCCCGCCGTCACCTTGGACGCGTTTCTGGACCAGTCAAACGCGACGGCTGTCCGGTTGGAGCCCGATGATGATGCGCGCGCACTAATTCCGTTTTTGGATCGGTTGGCGTTGATCGAAGTCGCTTTCCCTAAATTCCGTGACGGTCGCGGATATTCGTCGGCGCGTATCTTGCGCGAGGCGGGTTATACCGGCGAATTGCGTGCGCAGGGCGATGTTCTGGTCGATCAAATCCCGCTGATGAAACGGTGTGGCTTTGATAGCTTTGCCCCCGAGGCACCGCAAAATCAGGCGCATGTTGATGCGGCCTTGGCGCGCTTTGAGCATGTCTATCAGGGGGCAGCCGATGCCGCTGTTCCCGTTTGGAAACTGCGTCATGGCTGAAACCAGCGTCCGCACCCGCGATCGGATCGAAGCCGGTCCGCGCTATAGCGAAACCGATGCCATCCGGCTGAACCATATGTTTCGCGGGCGCGATACGGTCGAGATGCTGGAAGTTCTGCTGCGCGAAAACATGCTCGGTGATGTTGCGATTGTTTCCAGCTTTGGAGCGGAATCGTCGGTGCTGTTGCACTTGATTGCCAGCATTGATGCGGGTGTGCCTGTGCTGTTTCTCGACACCGGAAAACATTTTCCTGAAACGATTACATACAAAGAAGAATTGCGTGAGCGGCTGGGATTGAAACACCTGCGCGACCTGAAACCTGATGCGGACCTTCTACACCAAAAGGATGAAAACGGTCTACGCTGGTCGTACGATCCAGATGGTTGCTGCGAAATTCGTAAAGTGCTGCCGCTAAAACACGCGCTTGCAGGCTTTGATGCGCAATTCACCGGGCGCAAAGCGTTTCAATCCTCTACCCGCAGCGCGCTGCCCCGGTTTGAAATTGAGGACGGCCGGTTAAAGGTTAACCCTCTTGCTGATTGGAACAAAGACCGGATTGAGGCCTATATCGCCGAGCATGATCTGCCCGCGCATCCGCTGGTCGAGCAAGGCTATCCCTCGATTGGCTGTTCGCCGTGCACCAGCAAAGTTGAGGCAGGCGAAGACCCGCGTTCGGGCCGTTGGAAGGGGTGGGATAAGGTAGAATGCGGAATCCATACCGCTGTGTCTGCCGTTGCAGACGACGATAATGGCGCGAACGACCCTGTATTTTAGGCCTTCAACGCGGGGATTGCCGAGGCTGGCAGATTAGTGTGTGTTTAAAACACCAGCCCCGACAAACTTTTCAACTTTGATCAGATATCGCGGTTGTTGATCCGGATATAATCAACCCGGCCATCAGTCGCGGCGCAGGTAAAGCCATCATTGTTCAGATCACCCTCGACGCGCCAGCCATTACCATCGCGCGTGACGGATCGGATTTCACTGACCCGCGCGTTGTTGCCTGCACTGCGTTCGGCCGCATCGGTGCAAACGCTGACAGCTGAACCCAGATCATTGTCTTGATAGACCGGTTGGTCATCACGCGGTTGATCGTTGCGGTCTTCGTAACGCGGCTCGTTACGGCTTTGCTTGTTCGCGTCGCTGGCGGCACCTGCGATAATCGCGATGCCCGCCAGTATGCCAATGCCCGTCAACACGTCACCCGCATCAACGCGGTCGCGGTGACGATAGCGGCGACGATGGCCATCGGCGGTTTGCGCCATAACATCCGCAATCGATGCGGTGTCCGAATTTTTGCTCATGGCTGCGGCCATTGCCGGCATCGGTGTCGTCGCCAACATTGCAGCGGCGCCGGTTGCGAGCATAAATTTGCGTGGAAATTTCATGATATTACCCCCAAAAATACAGGACCTTCGCCCTTGGTACAACGACATGAACGGTCCAGCCTTTCTTTAAGCTGAACCGTTCATATTCATTTCGCGATATTCAATGGCCGACTATTTAGCGCCACTGGTCCAGCCCGCGATAATCGACATCGATTACCCGTCCGCGTTCAATATAGCAGGTGAAACGGCCCTTGTCGTAACCGCGATCATAGCCACGGTCGTTCCGGCTGCGGCCACGATAGCCGTCCTTCACCACCAGATTGCCACTCACGCGATAGCCGTTGCGGGTGCGGTCAATGTTGTTGATCTGCGTCACATCGGCGCGGCTGTAGCGGCTCGCCCATTGTTCCACTGCGGTGACGCACTGGTTAACGGCGGCGCGGCTATTATGCTGGCGGTCATAACCATAATCGTCGTTTCCGCGACCATGTCCGCGTCCACGGCGATGTTCGTTATCATAACGATCATCGCGGTTGTCATAGCCACGGTCGTCATAACGGCCATCATTATAACCACGGTCACGGCTGCGATTATCATCCGAGGATGCAATCACCGCTGCGATACCGCCAAGGATAACAGCGCCTGCAATCACTTCGCCAGCGGAAATCCCGTCATTATCGCGTCCACGTGCCTGGGCAGGGGCGGCGACACTGACCAGGGCCGCAGCTGCGGCACCGGCGCTGAGCAGGCTCTTGGTCAAAATCTTCATCGTCTTTCTCCTGTGTAAAGCTGGAATAATCTCCGGCTTCGAAAACAGGTTTAGGCGATTCGTTCTGATTGCTGGCTGAATTGAGTTGTCAGCAATCGTTCATAAAAAACGGCGTTTTCATGAACGATTGTCTGTGGCGGTCCGTTGCACCGTCTGCGCGTTAAACCCGTTCGATAATAATCGCTGGTGCCATGCCGCCCGCTGCGCACATCGTAACCAGCCCGCGTTTCAACCCGCGCCGTTCGAGTTCGTCGAGGACAGTTCCGATCAAGATTGAGCCGGTAGCGCCGATGGGGTGGCCAAGCGCGCATGCGCCTCCGTTGACGTTCACTTTATCGCGATCCAGTTCCAAATCGCGGATGAATTTTTCTGCGACGACGGCGAAAGCCTCGTTAATTTCCCACAGGTCGATGTCATCCGGCGTCAATCCAGCCTTTGTCAAAACTTTCTTGGCGGCTGCAACCGGCGCGTTGAGCATGAGGGTAGGGCAGTCGCCAACATTAGCAGTCGCAACGATACGCGCGCGCGGCGTCAGACCATTTTTCTCGGCATATTCTGGTGACGCCAGCAAAATGGCAGCCGCGCCGTCAACAACGCCGGACGAATTACCGGCATGATGCACGCCTTCCCATTTCAGGTCGGGATAAACGGCGTTGATTGATTGGCGGAATGTTTGGCCATCAGGCTGGATCGACATATCGGCGATTTCGTTGAACGATGCGCGTAAAGATGCGAGCCCCTCAGCCGTTGTCTGCGGGCGAGGGAATTCTTCTTTGTCGAGTGCGACGCTGCCATCTTCATTGTAAACGGTAACAAGGCTTTTATCAAAGCGCCCTTCTTTGATCGCGATATCGGCGCGACGTTGGCTTTCCAATCCCAGCGCGTCGACGGCTTCACGGCTGATGCCTTCCATCGCGGCAATCGCATCGCCGCACACGCCCTGATGCGATTGGGGGTGCAGCGCCTGCAACGCGCTGTTGCCCGAACCCATGCCCATTGGCTTAAAACCGGCCTGCATTTCCTCCGCGCTCATCGTGGTCGTCAGCGACATCATTTCGGTGCCGCCGGCGATAACGCAGTCCTCCATGCCTGACATGATCTGCGCCGCCGCCAGATTAACGCTGGTAATGCCTCCGCCACAAAAACGATCAAGCGTCATCCCCGACGCTTTAGTATCATAGCCTGCCGCGAGTGCCGCCATACGGCCCATGTCGCCGCCCTGCTTGCCCTTTTGCGTGGAGGTCGACCAAATAATATCATCTACGGTCGCGGTGTTCAGGTTGTTGCGATCCTTCAACGCCTTTAACACCGTTGCCGCCAGATGCTGGGGGTGAAGATGCGACAGTGCCCCTTTACCCGGCTTTCCAATTCCGCGCGGAGTGCGGACAGCGTCGATGATATAAGCGTCGGTCATGAAGATATCCTTTGATGGTAGATCAGGTTGTTGCTGCCAATTTAATCGCCTGATTAAATTTAGCAAGCGATGGTGCGCGCATCCCCGAAAATCTTCACGATCAAACCCCGATCAATATGATCGCGGCATCCCAAGCACATGCTCTGCGACATAGGACAGGATCATATTCGTGCTGATCGGTGCGACTTGATACAAACGCGTTTCACGGAACTTGCGCTCAATGTCATATTCAGCGGCAAAGCCAAAACCGCCATGTGTTTGAACACAGGCCTCGCCTGCCGCCCAGCTGGCTTCGGCAGCCAGCATTTTGGACATATTGGCTTCTTCGCCGCAATTTTCGCCAGCCTCATATTTGCGAAGCCCTTCATGAACCAGCAATTCTGCCGCGCGCATTTGCGCATAGGCGCGTGCGATGGGGAATTGCACACCTTGGTTCTGACCAATCGGACGGCCAAAAAGCACGCGTTCATTGGCGTAATTGGCGGCTTTTTCGATAAACCATTTGGCATCGCCGATACATTCGGCTGCGATCAATAAACGTTCAGCGTTCATCCCTGACAGAATATATTTGAACCCTTGCCCTTCCTCGCCGATCAAATTTGCGGCGGGGATGCGCATGTCTTCGAAAAACACCTCAGTCGTTGAATGGTTCATCATGGTTTCAATCGGCCGGATGTTCAAACCGTTGCCCAGCGCCTCATTCACGTTGACCAAAAACACCGACAGCCCATCGGTCTTCTTCGCCACCTGATCGCGCGGAGTAGTGCGCGCTAGCAGAAGGAGCAGGTCGGAATGCTCTATCCGGCTGGTCCAGATTTTCTGGCCGTTGACGATATAGCTATCGCCATCCAATTTCGCCGTTGTGCGCAGTGAAAGCGTATCGGTGCCGCTGGTCGGCTCAGTCACGCCAAAAGCTTGCAGCCGCAGCTCGCCTGTCGCGATCTTCGGTAGATATGCAGCCTTTTGCGCAGCAGATCCGTGGCGCAGCATTGTACCCATAATATACATCTGCGCATGACACGCCCCGCCGTTGCACCCCTGACGCTGTATTTCCTCTAAGATTGCGGCAGCGCCCGATATCGGAAGGCCAGCGCCGCCGAACTCTTCCGGGATCAGTGCCGCGAGATAACCCGCATCGCCGAGGGCGGTAACGAACTCGGTCGGATACGCCCGCTCGCGATCCTTTATGCGCCAATATTCTCCCGGATATTGCTGGCATAGCTTTGCAACCTCTTGGCGGATCGCTGTATAGTCGTGGGTGTGGCTGGGCATGATGCTACCTTCTATGTTGGTCGCACAAATCTCGGCAGGCATTCGATATCCGTTGTGCGCTGGCTTAGGGCGATAAGTCGCCAGCTATCGCCGCGTCAACGCCTGAATGGTTGACGCAATGTCCGCAGCAAGGCGGATAGAAACGACGGTTTAAAGGAATTTTGGTTCCCCGATAAGGATTCGAACCTCAATAGACAGAGTCAGAGTCTGTAGTCTTACCGTTAGACGATCGGGGAATGGAGGCGTGCCAATAATCGGGGG
>JBEBKE010000055.1:0-13928 GCA_040079555.1 Sphingorhabdus sp.
ATGATCGACGACGGCCTCGGCTTCTCACTTGTCCCGTGGTCGAAGCAGCTCGACCGGCACTTGGGGCAATATGTCAGCGGAACCGCCCGGTCGGGCGGCGGGATCGAGTGGACGCTCGGCAGGAATCGATCGATCGAAATTTGATTGCGTCAAACATGCGGGTTTGGGACGACCTTGACAATCGCACCATTTGATGCGTATATCCGCGTCAGGAGAAACGACGATGGCAAGTGCAGCAATCACGCATCGAGCAGCCCCGGTAGCCGGTGGCTTGCAGAACTTCTCTGGCGACGGCGACCGCAAGCGCCTGACCGGCACAGCCGTCAAGGCAGTGTTGCGGCTTGTCGATGCCTGGGGCGGCAACAACGCCGAAGGCGCTGCGCTGCTTGGTGTGTCCGAAAGCACCTGGGATCGGATCAAGGCCGGCAAGTGGGACGGCACCTTGAGCCAGGACCAGCTGACCCGTGCCTCGGCGCTGATTGGCGTGTTCAAGGGGCTGCATCTGCTGTTCGCGGATTCGATGGCCGACCGTTGGCCGCGTCTGTCCAATCGCGGCCCGATCTTCAGTGCCAAATCACCGGTCGAGGCGATGATCGAAGGCGGCATCCCCCGGATGCTTGAAACCCGGCAATATATCGACGCCCTGCGTGGCGGGCTCTGACGGGGCATCAGACCTGCCGCTGGTTCGCGAGGCATTCCCGCGCACCATCCGGCTTGTCGCGAGCGCGCGGCTGCGTGAGGCCGTGCTCATGCCACTGGTGGATGATGCGGCTGAGCTCGACCTCCTCGCCGAAATCGAAGGCGCGACCAGCGGCAGGTTGATTGCCGAGGAACGCGGACTCGGTGGACTCAGCCCGGACGAGCTGGTCCACGGCGTGCCGCATGCCCGGTTCATCAACGCGAGCTTCGCCTATGCCAAGCCGCGCGAACCGATGCGCTTCAATCCCGCCAACCGCGGTGCGTGGTATGCAGCGCTTGGACTTGAGACCTGCATCGCCGAGGTTGGACACCATCTGACTCTAGCCCTCGCCGATGTCGGCGATTTCAACGCCGTGGTCGAATATGGCGAGATGCTCGCCAGCATGTCCGGTGTGTTCGTCGATCTGCGCGACTTGGCGGATCATCCGGCGCTCGATCCCGATCCGTCAACTGGATATGCCGAAGGCAATGCCGTTGCCGCCCGGGCCCGCGCCGATGGGCACAATGGGGTCATCTATCCTTCGGTCCGGCACACCGGCGGCACCTGCGTAGCTGCGCTCTGGCCCAATGTCGTGCAGTCGGTCGTGCAAGGGGCGATGGTTCGACTCACCTGGAGTGGCAACCCCGAATACGTCTGGGAACCGATCTAGCCGAATACGCTACCATGGCCGATCTTGCGCCAAGCATTGACTGACATCCAGTCCGCCTTGCCAACCTCCGTCTAACCCGCCGAATTGAGCCAAAGCCAATCGGAGTTGGTCCATGTCGGCAGCAAAAATACTCTGGGGCCAGGTTCTGGCTGTCGCGCTCATCATCCTGTTGAGCATCTGGTCGGCTACGCAGTGGACCGCTTCGGCGCTCGGCTATCAACCAGAACTTGGCGAACCCTGGTTCGGACTGTTCGGTCAGCCAATCTACCGGCCCTACGACCTGTTCTGGTGGTGGTTCTCTTATGACGCCTACGCACCCCATGTGTTTAACAAGGGCGGGATGATCGCGACATCGGGCGGCTTTGCCGCGATCATCGTGGCCATCGCGATGTCGGTCTGGCGCGGTCGCGAAAATCGCAACGCCAACACTTATGGGACCGCAAGGTGGGCGACGCGCGAAGATATCCGCAGGGCAGGACTGCTGTCAGACACCGGCGTGGTACTCGGCCAGTTCCAGAACAACTACCTGCGCCATGACGGCGCCGAGCATGTTCTCTGCTTCGCGCCGACCCGCTCGGGCAAGGGCGTCGGCCTCGTCATCCCGAGCCTGCTGACCTGGCCGGGCTCAGCCATCGTCCACGACATCAAAGGTGAGAACTGGGACATCACTGCCGGATTTCGCAGCACCTTCAGCCGCACCCTGCGCTTCGATCCGACCTGCCTCACATCAGCTGCCTACAATCCGCTGCTCGAGGTGCGCCGCGGCATCAACGAAGTACGCGATGTCCAGAATATCGCCGACATCCTGGTCGATCCCGAAGGCAGCCTCGAAAAGCGCAATCACTGGGAGAAGACCAGCCACGCACTGCTCGTCGGCGCGATCCTCCACGTTCTTTACGCTGGATCCAACAAATCGCTCGCGGGCGTCGCCGCCTTCCTCTCCAACCCCGACGAGACCATCGAAAACACGCTCAATGCGATGATGGACACCCCGCATCTCGGCGAGGCTGGCCCTCACCCGGTCGTCGCTAGCGCAGCGCGCGAACTGCTCAACAAGTCGGACAACGAGAGGTCAGGCGTGTTGTCGACCGCCATGTCGTTCCTCGGCCTCTACCGCGATCCCGTGATCGCCGAGGTTACCAGCCGCTCCGACTGGCGGATTGCCGAACTCATCGGTGGAAGGCCAGCCTCGCTCTATTTGGTTGTGCCACCGTCCGACATCAGCCGGACCAAGCCGCTGATCCGGCTGATCCTCAATCAGATCGGGCGCAGGCTCACCGAAGATTTCGACCCTGCCACGAAACGCCAGCGTGTACTTTTCATGCTTGACGAATTCCCGGCATTGGGGCGCCTCGACTTCTTCGAGAGCGCGCTGGCGTTTATGGCTGGGTATGGCCTCAAGGCATTCCTTATCGCGCAGTCACTCAACCAGATCGAGCGCGCCTATGGCCAGAACAATGCCATCCTCGACAATTGCCATGTCCGCGTAGCCTTCGCCACCAACGACGAACGCACCGCCAAGCGCGTCTCCGAATCATTGGGCACGACCACCGAACAGCGTTCGATGAAGAACTACGCAGGGCACCGCCTTTCGCCCTGGCTTGGCCACCTGATGATATCCCGCTCGGAGACGGCGCGTGCGCTGCTCACCCCTGGCGAGATATTGCAGTTGCCCAAGACCGACGAGGTTGTGCTCATGTCCGGTGCGCCGCCGATAAAGGCGAAGAAGGCGAGATACTACGCCGACCGGCGGTTGCAGGCGAGAGTGGCCAACGCACCGGCAAGCTGTGGTCAGAGGCATGGCGGCGCGGCACCCGATGACTGGAGCGCTTTGCCACCAATCGAGCCTGATCCCGACCTAGCCAAGGAACATCGGCGCAAACTTGATTCAGCCAATGGCGGATTGCGGCGCGAGCCGGAATTGCCCGAGCATGTTGAAGTCGTTGCGAAGGCAAAGGCTCCGGCAGCAGAGTTCGAGTTCGCCGACATCGACGGTGCTGACATCGATCAGGCGGCAGCAAATAATGAGCGTATTCGCCGAAACATGGAACGTAGCGCCAGGCAGGCTTCACTCGATCTGGGTGACGGGATTGAAATGTGAAGCTGAAACGGACCTTTCGTCTACCTCCGGACGTGATCGGCCAGCTTGCTGAGTTCGCATTGCGCAAGCGGGTTGGGCAGCCCGATATCGTGGAGGCCGCACTGCGATCGTTCATGTCTCCGGACAGTTCGGAGCAGCTAGAGGCTGCACTCAGCCGTCGCCTGGATCGCATCGACCGGCACCTCGGCAGGCTTGATCAACAAACCGAGATCACGACAGAGGCATTGGCGTTGTTCGTTCGGTTTTGGCTGACTGCCAATCCTCCCCTTCCCGACAGCCGGCATGCCGCAGCTCAGGCTCAAGGAAAAGAGCGATACGAGGGCTTTGTCGAAGCGCTAGCGCGGCGTTTGGGCGGCGGTGAGCGTCTGTTCAAATAGCAGCGAATGGCTTGGGCTCGCGCTTCAACGGCTCAAAAGTCGGACATGAAGAGTTCGAAGCGAAGAGCGGGTGTAAATATCTCAATGATCGGCTAATCGTTTGCGCCAAGGGAGGAATATGTGTTCCAGGGCGCTTTGTTTACTCGTGATTGGCTGAAAGAGGGAATCACAGAAACTTCCGAATGGCGCGGGCTTGGCAAAGACCAGCTCGAAGCGCTGTGGGAGGAAGCACGCGCTCTTCTCATCGACCATTGTGGGCGCAGGAAGCCGACCGAAGCAGAGACCGAAGATCAGCTCATCTATCCGCTGCTCGAATTGCTCGGCTGGAAGCATAAGTCGGTCCAGCAGAACATGACGACGAAAGGTCGTAAGGATGTCCCTGATGCTCTGCTTTTCGCGGACGCAGAATCTGACGAGCGCGCCAAAATGCTGGAGCCGTGGCAGCGTTTCCGCCACGGCGCTGCCTTGGTTGAAGCCAAACGCTGGAACCGCGCGCTAGATCGCGAAGGGCCAGCCGAACAGGGCATCCCTTCCACCCAGATCATGCATTACCTGCGCCGTGCCGCCGTCGTCGCCGACGGCAAGATGCCATGGGGCATCCTCACAAACGGTCGACACTGGCGACTGTACTATCAGAACGCGCTTTCAGTAGCTGAAGACTTTTTCGAGATTGACCTTGGTAAGGTTTTCGCCCTGCCCGGCTGCAACCCGGACCTGCTCGACGAACCGATTGAACCCGCCCATGCATTTCGGCTGTTCGCCCTCATTTTCGGGCGCGACGCCTTCCTGCCGAGCGAGCAAGGCCGTAGCTTTCACCTCATCGCCATTGAGGAAGCCCGGCGTTGGGAGGAAAAGGTCCGCAAAGACCTTGCCGACACGGTTTTCGACACGGTCTTTCCAGAGCTCATCACTGCCATCCCGCTGGCGGACCCGGCACGGCCTGCCGTGCTGGACGAGCACTATGCCGACGAGGTTCGTCAGACGGCGATGTTCCTACTCTACCGGCTGCTGTTCGTGCTCTACGCGGAAGATCGGAACCTGCTCCCCGATGAGCGGGGTCCCTATGCCGAATACAGCCTGACCAGGCTGCGCCAGGAGATTGCAGAAAAGGCAACCGCCAAGCAGTCCTTGCAGGCCCGCAGCTTCATATCTTGGTCGCGGTTGGAAATCATTTTCGATGCAATCTCGCGCGGCAATGACGACCTCGGCATTCCGCCTTACAATGGCGGCCTGTTCGCCAGCGAAGGCAACCCGCTGCTCGGGCGGATCAAGCTGTCGGATGCCACGCTAGCCAAAGTAATCCTGCCACTGTCGCACCGTGAAGAAGACGGACGGCTGCGCTACATCAACTATCGTGACCTTTCGGTGCAGCAGCTCGGCTCGATCTACGAATCGATCCTCGAATACGGCGTCGAAATCGACAGCGGTGGGAGTGTTCGCCCGCGTTCGGACAACGAAGCACGGCATCGGTCCGGCTCTTACTACACACCTGAACCGCTGGTTTCGCTGATCATCGAGAAGACAGTTGGCCCGTTGGTCGAGGAGAGGCGGCAAGCGTTCGTCGCCGCTGTCGAAAGCGGTGCGAAAGGTGCCGACCTTTCCGCGCTAGATCCTGCCATGTCACTGCTTTCGCTGCGCATCGTCGATCCGGCGATGGGCAGCGGGCACTTCCTGGTCAGCCTGGTGGACTGGCTTTCCGATAAGGTGCTTACCGCCATCGGCGAGGCTGAAAATTTGGTCGAAGGTGGCTACGCCTCGCCGCTGGTCGCTCGAATCGTCGAATTGCGCGATGGCATCGTCGCCAATGCGCGCGAACATGGCTGGCCGATCGTAGAGGAACAGCTCGACGATCGGCACATTGTCCGCCGCATGGTGCTCAAGCGCTGCGTCCATGGGGTGGATCTGAACCCTATGGCGGTGGAACTGGCAAAGGTGGCGCTGTGGCTGCACAGCTTCACCGTCGGCGCGCCGCTGTCGTTCCTCGACCATCACCTGCGCTGCGGTAACAGCGTGATCGGCGCCTGGGTGCGCCCGACGATGGACTGGATGCAGCAGCGCGGCGCACTGATTTCCAACCGGCATCTCGCCTCGATCTCCAACGTCGTGCGCAACATGGAAGAAATCGAGGGACTGACCGATACCGACATTACCCAGGTCGATCAGTCGAAGACCCTGTTCGCCGCGATTGCTGAAACCAGCGCGCCGCTCGAAGCCGTGCTCAGCTTGGCCAAGGCTGATGATCTGATGGGCGTGCTGGAAGCCAATGTCCGTCGCCCGCGCGAAACTGCCGCCGCGATCCGGACCGATGGCGACAAGCGGCTTGCCGTGATGAAAGATGGCCCGGCCAAGGACAAGGAAACGGCCAAGATTGAGCGCGCTGTCACCAATGCCCGCGAAGCCGAACGTAAGTTCGACCGGGCAGAGGCGATGAAGCTGGTCCATGAAGGGACTTTCGGCGATCCTAGCCGCATCGCCAGCGGCGAAATCGAGGTTCTCGAAGCCGGTGCGCGGACCGAACTGGGCTTTGGCGAGCCTGAGCCGATTCAAGGCAGCCTGATGCCCAGCCACCGCCCCGACGACCGCCGCCGCGCGTTGGCCGACCAACTTGTACGCGAAGCCCGCGCAATCGCTGCCGAACAGCGCTTCTTCCATTGGGAGGTCGCCTTCCCTGGTGTGTGGGGCAATCTGTCGTCGGCCAGCCACAGCGGCGGCTTCGATGCGGTGATCGGCAACCCGCCTTATGTCCGACAGGAGGAAATCAGCGCGATCAAGCCGGCGCTGGCAAAGGCATTCGATACCTTCACCGGCACCGCCGATCTCTATGTCTATTTTTACGAGCAGGGGATCAAGCTACTCAAGCCTGGCGGGCGGATGGGCTATGTCGTGACCAACAAGTGGCTCAAGGCCGGTTATGCCGAAAAGCTGCGCCGCATGTTCGCCGAAGATGTCTGGATCGAGTTCCTTGCTGATTTCGGCCATGCACGGCATTTGTTCCCCGACGCCGACGTGTTTCCATGCGTCATCACCGTGCGCAAGCCGGATGCCGGAGCCGTTCCGGAACTATACGATTTGGCGGTGATCCCGCGAAATGAGGTTCCGCGAGAAGGCCTTGCAGCAGCGGTTCAAGCCGCAACATATCGTGCCGGGCGCGCCGAACTGACCGAAGAGGCTTGGGTTCTCGAACCGCCGGAGGTTGCTGCGCTGCTACGCAAGATTCGCGAACGCGGCGTGCCGTTGGAAGACTATGCGGGGGTCAGCCCGCTTTATGGAATCAAGACCGGGTTCAACGAAGCGTTCCTTATCGATACCGCGACGCGTGACAGGCTGGTCAGAGAAGACCCGGCTGCAGCGGAAATCATCAGACCATACCTTCGCGGACAGGACATCGGGCGCTGGCTGCCCGAGTGGGCAGGACTCTGGATGATCGTAATGAAATCCAGTGGCGATCACGCCTGGCCTTGGGCTAACGCAGCAGGCGAGGCAGAAGCTGAAGCGATTTTCGCGCAGACCTATCCATCGATCTACCAGCGCTTCAAGGCGCTCGAAAGCTTCAAGAAGGAAGGCAAGGACAAGGGCCTGAGGCACCGCGAGGACCAGGGCAAGTTTTGGTGGGAGCTGCGGCCTTGTGCCTATTACGCGAATATGGATGGACCAAAGATCGTTTACACGGAGATCACTTGGTCAAATAGCTTTGCGTTCGATGAAGGCAATCATTTCATTAACAACACAGCCTATGTTCTTCCTTCAAACGATCATTGGATTCCGTCTGTTTTGAACTCGCCTCTGATGTGGTGGTACTCTTGGCGGAAGGCCCAGCACGGAAAGGACGAAGCACTTCGCTTCATGGACTCGTTCATTCGTCCATTCCCGTTTGCACCAGTCTATCCCGAAGATCGGAACGAAGCCGAAGAGAGGTCGGCTCAAATGAGGATCAAATTGGACGGTGTCCGCCATGCAGACGTTTCTGTCGCCGATTGGATCGCGCATACATTTGATCCCAAAACGATTCCGCCGACTCTTCGCGAAGCCAGTAAACTCGATAGCGACGGCTTCATTGCAGCGGTGCGGGCGGCGTTACCGAAGCGGCAGGGGCTGACTCCGACGCAACTGCGCCAGTTGCGCGATGCCTTTGCAGAAACCGCCGAGCCTGCGCGCGCCGCACGCAATGAACTGATGGCGCACGAGCGCAAGATCGCCGCCATGGTCGAACGCGCCTATGGCTTTACGCAAGAGGAAGTCGCGCTGATGTGGCGCACCGCCCCACCGCGGATGCCACTGGCCCCTCTTGTGTGACCAAGGCACGCAAAGTCAGTAGCTAGCTTTCTCGATGTTTTCGCTAAGCTTCGCCCAAGCCGTTATGTGCGCTTGCACAGACGCTTGATCGGTCCAAGCGCATCTATCAGTGCCGCGATCTGCCGCGTTTCGAAATCCAATTCCGTATCACTGGTATAGCGGCAAACAGTCAGGCCTTGAAGATCTGAGGGAAGCGCAACCCCGTCCTTCTGCATGACAATAACGCGTTGTCGTTCGAGTGCCCCGGCAAACAGCCCAAATTCCAACATCACGTTGTCACGTGCTGTCATGGCTTCCGGGGAAGGCTCCGGGCCTTTCGCATTTTTCTGGATCAGATCATCAGGGGTCGCGATTATGACTGCAAAATCAACACAATGTGCCTGCTCAAGAAGGCTTTCGAGCACAAAGTTGGAAGGCCTGAAGATATCGGGACCATCCCACGGACGGACATCACGAGCATCTGATCGCAATTGACCTGCAACTCGCTCCAGATCCTTCTTGGCCGCACCAGAAGATGCTATGAAAATCGCCGGCTTCTCATTTGGTGGTACGAACAAGCTATCACGTCCGCGCAATCGCTCTGACAGTTCTCGCGCAAGGTTACGCCAAAGTGCCGAGCGGCGTTCCCCAATTTCACGGATATTCGAGCCTGATACCCGCAATGCAACAGCCCCGTTCTCTCCAGCCACCGCGTCGGCAGAGCGACCAGAGCCCGGGTCGAGCAAAGCCATTTCACCCACATGACATCCTCGGGGTCGAAGCGCGTGTTTGTGGCCATTGGTAATGATTTCAGCCGAACCACGAATGATGAAATAGAGATCATCATCATAGGCGCCTTGGGTAATGAACCGTTCACCAGGCCCCAATTCCAGCAGGCTGGAAACGGCTTCAAGTTCGCTGGCCAGATCGAGATCACATTGAACAGCTCGTTGCTCCAGCAAAAGCTGTATCCGCAGCGACCTTGCTTCGTCCCCTGTCAAGTTCGACATCGACACCTAATCCTTCTTCATCGGGCAGTTGCGCATCTGCCCACAACAAAGCTTGCCCCCACACTCTTTCCAAAATTCCGCAGACTGTATTCTTTTCAACCGTTCAAGCTTCACGAGTTCGTAGATGGCTTGGCGCTTGCTGCATGTTCGGCGCAAAATCGGGTGCTTACGTCTGAGGCACCCCCTAGGGCAGGGTGCGCGCCCGTTTACCAGGCGGTCTCCCGTTTTGGTGAGCCTTGGGAGTTCCGCGCTCATCCAGCCTTGGCCATACCGATGAGCATTTCGCACATCGTCGATTAGTCCATACTGTTGGGCTATTCTCTCCATGATGGCTTGTGTTTCACCGGCCTCACCATGGTCCCATTCCATATCTTTCGGCCAGGTCTTGGTCAGCTCGGCGACAAACTGCATCTGCAGGTGAGCGGCCAAAATCCGCCACCATCGGGCCGCGTCATCTACAGAGCTGACAACGGGAACATCCGACAAGCCAAGGCAGAAAAATCCACCTTCGTTGATATGACGCTGCGGGCAGAATTCAGGCCAGCGTTGCGCTGGGTGTTCCCGGACCTGCAGTTTTTCATCGTCAGAGAGTGAGATTTCGAGTGAGACTTGAGGCCAATATCCACCGTTCGGCCGCGGCACACTTGCCGTCACCTGAAGTGAACGATTCTTGCCCATGAGCGCGGCCCAATCTGGCAAATTACGTTTGAGAAGCGAGATTTGCCTACTTGATGACACTGTGCGCCCGCACCGGCTCGCTTTTGTATTCGTTGAGGACAACGCCGTGAGCCCGATTTGCGTCATGTGATGTCGCCAGGGCAGGCGCTCCGCCGAACATTACATCGTAGACATCGATATGCAGCCCCTCCGCGATCCTGTCGGGAAAGGCATTGCGGATGTGCATCGGCAGGGCATCATAGGCTACTGGGCCGATCGCCAACTGACTACCCGTTGCTTCGCTCTGTTCGGCCTCCGAAACTATCGTAGCAGAGCTGCTGGCGACACGGACGCTGCCATCACCTCGACGACCAATCCGACTGACCGGCGTTGGCCCAGCTTCAATTCCCACCGCCAGCCCCAGAGAGTCGATATTCTGCAGGCTTTCCTGGATGAGCTGGAAGCTTGAACGCATTGCCGCCGCGCACTTCACTGCGTCAATGGATGAGCGTTGAATGTCGATTGCGTTCGCTTGCCCGACCGCAAGCAATCCGTGAATGCAATCGCCGATGTAGCGGACCTTGCGCGATGAAAAATCATCTTTGAGCACGTTGTGCAATTCGCCGCGAATAACGTGAATCGCGCGCACTGCTTCGCCGACGCGACCAGTGCGCATCGCGTTTTCGATGTATGCGGTGTAGCCCGAAACGTCGCCAAAAATGCTGATCAGTTGCATTCGGATCGAATTGCCCGGCGACAAATTCGCGAAATCGATTGTCCGCAATGGTGGCGTATGCTCGTGAAATTTGAATGCTGACTGGCCGCCGGCATATTCACTGAAATCACGCAGATCGGACCGCCATTCCTTGATCAACCTGTCATAGGCAACGCTACCGCCGTCGAACACTGCCGCCAATTCAGGATGACGAACTTTCGCAAGCGTCGACGAGCGCAGACGCCATTCCGCGTCGATTCCATACGACCTCTCGTCGTTGAGCGAAGTGTAAGTGCCCATGCCCAGGATCTGGCGAGCCCGGTTGGACAGAAAGATGCCTTCACCTTCGCCCTCTGCCAGCTTTGCAGCGTAATTTGCGGCATTACCAAGGAACAGCGGCTCCTGTTCATGGCCTGACCCGCTGTTGATTGCCACGCACTTACCTGTGTCGATCCCGATCTTGAGCCGCGCCTGGTAACCGCCGTTTGCTATATCCCTGTCTGCGACAGCGGCGAATTCAATCAGGCGTTGAGCCAGCTCGATTGCTTTGGCCACTCTCGCCTGTTCGTCGTCGATGGGATCAGCCACGACACAATGCATTCGCCCGCCGTGGTAATCGATGCGAACCGCGCCAAAATCGTCAATGATGCGATCACTGGCTGCGTAGTGGAGGTGGAGAAAATTGAGTCCGCGCTTGTGACCTTGTTCCGTCTCGTGTCGGCCCTCGAGCCGAAACTCGTCATAGTTTGCCAGCCGGGCATAGACGTGGACACCATCCACCAAAATCGCCTGATTGCGTGAGATGTTGTGAAGTGCAGGCCTGATATCTGCGGTTGCCCGCGTGCCGGCCCGAACCTCAGACAGGAACGTGGGATAGAGTTCACTAGCAAGGTCAACTGCCCGCACAGTCGGAACCGACTGCTGCAGTTTCTGAATACGGCCCATTGCCCGATCGCGATTCCAAGCCATTCCTTACCCCTATTTCCTTGAGCCCCACTGCGCGATCACTGTTGACCGCCGTTGCGATTCGTCATAAAGAAACCTACCTTTTCGTAGGCAATGGGGGTCAAAAAAATGCCGCCAAGGCAGCCTCAATGACCCTACGATAACGTATATAGTAGGTGTTTGTTAGGGTAGTGTCAAGGATGGATGAAGCCGACGATCTATTTGCCGAAAGGCTATTTGCTGCAAGGGAAATGAGAGGGCTGAGCCAAGCAGAGCTGGCCAAGCTGGCGAACCTTCAACCCGCAGCAATCGGTCATTTTGAGCGTGATCGGAGAAAGCCGTCATTCGCCAATGTGCGAGCACTGGCGAAGGCCCTAAATGTGGCTTCCGACTACCTGCTCGGCCGATCCGCAAGCATGGAGGGAGCGACAACCGCATTTCGCAATGAGGATAAGCTCTCTAATGCCGATCGCGATCATATTCAGATGATGATCGATCTCATGAATCAACGAAAGGCAGATAAAGGGGAATGACCAAATTTCGCCTAAATTGGGCGCGGCGGTGCGGCGAACAGAAAGCTGCAGAATTTGGCTTTACGTCATTCCCTATCGATCCATTTGAGATCGCGGAAAAAGAGGAAATTCATGTTGAAGCGAAACCGCCCGATATGGATGGTGTCAGCGGAGGTATAATATTCTCCGGCGAAGATGTGGGTATTTTCTATTCGACTTCGATAGCCAGCGAGGGATTTCAACGCTTTACCGTTGGGCATGAATTGGGTCATTATTTCTTAGATGGCCATCCGGCGGAAATCCTGAAGGCTGCGCCCATCCATATTTCCAGGGCCGGATTCACAGAGGGTGGATCGTCGATTGAAATTGAAGCCGACCATTTTGCATCGGGATTGCTACTGCCAACAAGATTGGTCGCCCAGGCGCTGCGGACTGGCCAAATTGGCCTTGTCGGAATATCCGAACTGAGCGAACTTTCAAAATGCTCGCTGACAGCGTGTGCGATCCGCTCTGCCGAATGCAGTCCTTACCCAATGGCAGTCGTGGTGAGCAAAGGCGAGCATATCTGCTATGGCTTCCTTTCAGACGGGTTCAAGCGGCTTGGACAGCTCACCTTCCCCCGAAAGGGAGCAAAGCTTCCGCAGTCAGCGACGCTGGAATTCAACGCAGACCCCCAGAATGTACTCATGGGACGGAGCGTTTGCCAGCAGACGTCGCTTGAACATTGGTTTGGGGGACCAGCAGGTCGCGAACTTGACGAGGAAGTCGTGGGGCTGGGCAGCTATGGGTTCACCTTATCCGTTTTCTCCAGCGAAGAACTGCCGGACGATCCTGACGACGAGGACGACGAAGAGGCCGCGTTGATCGAGAGCTACAGTCCTAAGTTTGCTTACGGTCGATAGCCGCAGCCTCGCATCACTGCTTGTGCATTGAGGGCCACCGCAATCTAAAGGCGCTTTGGTGAAATCGATTTTCAAACGAGGCTAGAGATACCCGGCTCTTGACCGCCGTTACTTTCTCCCTGTTCGCCACACTACCCTGACCGCAACTAGCTGTTGCGCTTCCCTAATCTGATGTCCTTTTGATCCGCCTCGTGAGCGCAGCCGTTGGTCGGTTGCCTTGCAGACAAGAGGCATTTCATGAGCGTCATCCCGATCAAATCGCAAGCATCGTCGCGCGGCGCGCGCATGTTGCGGACGGCGCTTGGGCCGGAGATCGCGGCCTGGCTTGAGGACACCTCTGTCATCGAGGTCATGCTCAATCCCGATGGTCGGCTTTGGATCGACCGGCTGGGCGCCGGGATCGCCGATACGGGAAGCGGGATGTCCGCTGCCGATGGCGAGCGGATTATCCGGCTGGTGGCGCATCATGTTGGGGCCGAGGTTCATGCCAAGGCACCGCGGGTCTCGGCCGAGCTTCCCGATACGGGCGAACGGTTTGAAGGGCTTCTGCCGCCGGTCGTGGCCGCGCCGAGCTTTGCGATCCGCAAGCCTGCCGTCGCAGTGTTTACGCTTGCAGATTATGTCGCGGCGGAGATCATGTCCGGGTGGCAGGCCGAGGCGCTAATTGCTGCCGTTTCTGCCCGCAAGAACATCTTGGTTGCTGGCGGCACGTCGACCGGCAAGACCACGCTCACCAACGCGCTACTGGCCGAAGTCGCGAAGTCCGATGATCGCGTCGTTCTGATCGAAGACACCCGCGAGCTACAATGCGCGGCTCCCAACCTGGTGTCGCTGCGCACCAAGGACGGAGTTGCGACCCTGTCCGATCTCGTCCGATCCGCACTGCGCCTCCGGCCCGATCGCATCCCCATCGGTGAGGTGCGCGGCGCTGAGGCGCTCGACCTCTTGAAGGCCTGGGGCACCGGCCATCCCGGCGGGGTCGGGACGATCCATGCCGGATCGGCGCTCGGCACGCTGCGGCGCATGGAACAGCTGATCCAGGAAAGCGTGGTCACCGTGCCGCGCGCGCTCATCGCCGAGACCATCAA
>JBEBKE010000056.1:0-13827 GCA_040079555.1 Sphingorhabdus sp.
GACGGGGTGGCTGCTTCGCGCCCACTGCATTCGCGCTGGAGGGAAGCGAGAGATAGAGTTGCACAACCTCGGCGCCCGCGCGCTTGCCACTATTGGTTAACGTGACCTACCAACCTTTGGCAGGGCCGCTAGGCCTGAACAACGGGATATTCCCGGGCAGTTCGGCAGTCCGTAAGGCTGAAGGCGACCCGCGCACCTATGGCGTTTCGGCGACTTTCCGCTTCTAAATAAAACTCAGTTGCGCGCAAGAAAGCGGCCCGATGCCAGATTGGCACCGGGCCGTTTTCATATCCGAGGCACACTGGATTGGCGCGATTTCACAAATAAACGGCGCATAAATACAAGTTTATGGGATTGTCCGGCCCTAAAATGCTGTCATCAAACTTAGGAGAGATGACATGGCTTTGGACGAAGTAACCATTGTGCGCGGCGCAGAAGGCGACTGGTTGGACCTGACGGGCAAAGTTCCCGGTTCTGAAGGTGTCAGCATCAAATTGTACCGCGCCGATGAAGAAAGCGGTCGCGTGGTGCTCGCCGCAAAATTTGCTCCCAATTCACGGATGCCGCGCCACGTGCATCACTGCACCGCCTTTGCTTACACAGTTTCGGGCAGCTGGTCCTATGACGAAGGGACATTTTACGCCGGAGACATGGCGATTGAATCGCTTGGGAACAACCATCTGCCGTGGAGCGATGAAGGCACGGAGATGATTATCTGCTTCGATTCGCCCGCCGGCCAGTATCTCGACAACCAGCTCGATGACGGCACCTGCTTTCACATGGGTATGCCGCTGTTCAAGCAGATTGTTGGCATGAGCGCAGCGGACTGGGTAGATTTCAACATCCTCGCTCATGTCGAGTTTCTGCCCGAGATGCGCAAAGCGGCATGAGTGCCCGGTTCAATCAGGTTGCGATCAGCGTAGCTGACCGCGAGGCTTCGCTTGCCTTCTACCGCGACCTGTTCGACCTTACGCATGTTGGTGGGACACAATTTTCGGGAAAAACTACCGAAGCCGTTCAGGGCATGGCGGGCGCATCGTCCACTTGTTCATGGCTGATGGATGACCGCACCTATTTTCAATTCGAGATTTTCCAGTTCGATTGCCCTTTGGGTCGCACTTTGGCATCGAACCGTCAGCCGCAGGATATTGGATATTCGCGGCTGATCTTCTCCGTGCCCGCGCTCGCCTCCGTGGCGGCGCGGGCCGGGGTTGATATTGTTGAGCTGCATGGGCGGCGTGCGGCCTATCTGCGCGATCCCGATGGCATTGCTGTCCAGATTATCGAAGCCGATGTGCCGTCCGCGCGGCTGACAAGCGTTGCCCTTTCTGTTCCTGATATTGACATAGCAAAGCGAAGCTTTGCCGATGGCTGCGGCTGTGCGCCGCTGTCCGCTCCGGTCCCGGATTGGGGTAAGCTCTGGGGAGAGGCCGGGGCGGACAAAGACATGATGCTGCTGGATGGCGGCACAGTGACGCTGGAATTGAGCGCCTATCGCACGCCGGTGTCGCGGCCATGGGCAGATGGCTATCAGCTCGCCGATCACGGCATCTTGAACGTGGCTTTGGGCTTTGAAAGCGCCGCCGATATTCGCAAGACGCTGGCGGCCATGCAGGCGGTGGGGATCAAACCCAATGCGCCGCTGGTGACCGCACCCGGCCTGTGTGCGCTGACCTATTCGCAAGACCCAAAGGGCTTTTCGATTGAAACGCTTTACGTCAGCAAGGTTGCGGCTGGGGCCTTCGGCTTTCGCAAAGCCAATTTGTTTGACCAGGCCCTGATGGTCATCATGAAAGCCACATCCTGACAAAGGCTGGGCATTTGGGGGAGAGAATATTGTGAAACACGCCATCATTACCGGCGCGGGCAGCGGCCTTGGCCACGGCATTGCACAGCGCCTGCTGAAACGCGGTGTCAAAATCTCGGTGCTTGATCTGGGTATATCGGCTGAACGCGCCGCTGTGCTCAACGCGACAGGTTCCGCCTGGCAACACCACACCTGCGATGTCACCAAGCTGGAGAGCGTGAAGGCTGCCGTAAACGCTGCTATCGCCACCTTTGGCCCTGCACAATTGGCGGTCAATTTCGCAGGCGTTGGGGCATCGGCCTCGTTCGCCGAAATGGCGGATGCGGAATTCTACCGCGTGATGGAGATCAACGTCACCGGCAGCTATCACTTTGCCCGTGCAGTGATGCCGCACTTGCGCAAGGGCGACCGGCTTGCGCTGACCGCGTCGATGGCCGGGATTGCGGCCAATTATGGCTATACATCCTATTCAACATCGAAATTCGCAGTGCTCGGCCTCGCGTCGACCTTACGAATGGAATATGAACCACACGGCATCCACATCAGCGTAATCTGTCCGCCCGAAGTGATGACTCCGATGGTCGAGGAAGAAATCGCCAAGGGCAACAAGATCAGCCTTGATATCAAAAAGGTCGCAGGGTCACTCCAGCCCGATTTTGCGTGCGACAAGATACTGGATGGGCTGCTGGCCGGAACATGGATGATCATACCCGGCTTCAAAGCCAAAGCAACCGCCTTTGCCGCACGGCGGATGCCAGGGTTATTCAATTTGATCACAATGGGGATTGTGCGGAAGGTGATGCGCAAACACGGCGCGCTTTAACTGGCCCTTCCCCCCTTCCGCCACGCACTCGGGCTGACCCCTGTCATCCGGCGGAAGGCGTGGCTGAAGGCGGCTAAATCCGAATAGCCCAACGTCATCGACAGGCTGGTAAGCGGGATGGCGGTTTCCTCAAGATAGCGCATGGCAACACGGCTGCGGACGGTTTCGAGCTCATCGCGGAAAGTCCGGCCTTCGGCGGTCAGGCGGCGTTGCAGGGTGCGCTGGCTGGTGCCGAGCAATTGCGCGACGCGCGGCAACGTGCATTCGCCGCCTTTCATCGCATGCAAGATGATCTGCTGCACTTCGGTTGCGAAATCGAGCTTTCCACTGGCATCGAGCCCACGCAAATGGCTGTTCAATATCGCGTGAAGCTGACTGTTCGATTGGGCAATGTGTGTATTGAGCACAGCATAATCAAATACGGCCTGATTATGCTCGGCTTCAAACTCCACCGGGCAGCGGAACGCCTGACGATAGGGCGCGGTATTCATCGGCGCACGGCGTTGCAGGGTGACAAGTTCAGGCGACCAGTCGCGCCCCAACAGGCTGCGCAATATGCCAACGCCGATGGAAACGGCGAGATCCTCTTGCTGGCGCACGCCGGGGCGGCCGGAGAGCAATACCTCCAACCGCCACATTGCGGTGTCGCCCTCAGTGACCAGTCGGGCAGCGATGCCGGTATTGTGCAGGTGAATGAACTGGTTCAACTCACCAATCGCTTCGCGCACGTCCGGAGCCTGTGCGATGGCAAAGCCTAGCGGACCTAGCATCGACATGGATTGCCGCTCAGCAATCAGCAGGCCGATATGCTGCAAACCGCTGGCTTCGCGCGCAGCGGCGAGAACATCGAGGAAAGCGGCATAAGAGATTGTTCTGTCAGGCGAAGCCAAGGCATCTAGCTTGATCCCAGCATTCGCAATCAGGGCTGCCCCATCAATCCCGAGCTCGTGCATCAACGGCACAAAGCCCTCCAGCCCGGCAGAGCGCAGCATATAGTCTTTGGCGAGGGCAACCGCATTCATGGCGCATATCATCAACCTTGTGGCGGAAAATGACAAGCCCCTCTTGCTCACCGCGTTGATAGCCAGATAAAAGAGGAGAGGTAATTTCATGGGTAACAGGCTGAGTGGCAAAATTGCCGTCGTAACGGGTGCGGGCAGCGGGATCGGCGAGGCGACTGTCCGCGCGTTCGTCGCGCAAGGGGCAAAAGTGGTCGCGACCGACATCAATGAAGGTGCGGTGTCCGCGCTTGCGGCGGAACTCGGAAATGCTGTTCATGCAATGGCGCATGACAGCGCTAACGAAGCGCAGTGGCAGGACGTGATTGCCGAGGCTGTATCGCGTTTTGGCGGGCTTCACATTCTCGTCAACAATGCCGGGATTGGCCATGGCAGCCGGTTGACTGATACGTCGCTGGATGAATGGCGCACGGTTATGGCTGTCAATCTCGACGGGGTGTTCCTTGGCACGAAGCACGCCATTCCAGCGATGGTCGCATCGGGCAATGGCTCGATCATCAACATTTCGTCGGTGGATTCAAAAATGGGGGCACCGCTGCGGGTGCCCTATTGCGCGTCAAAGGGCGGGGTTGAATCCTTCACCAAGGCGGCGGCGATGGAATGCTGCGAATTTGGTGAGCCGGTGCGGATCAATTCGGTCCATCCGGGGCCCGTTGCGACCAACATCTTTGCGACGGCCTTGCCAAAGGTTGACCCCGCGATGGTAGCCTTGCTCGGCGGCGGTGAGGGATTGGCTGCCTATTATCTGCGCAATACGCCGCAAACGCGCTTTGCCGTGCCAGCCGAGATTGCGCATAGCATCGTCTATCTGGCGTCGGACGAGTCTGCGTTTGTTACCGGAACGTCGATTGTCATTGACGGCGGCTTCAGCGCTGGCAAGCTGATGAACCAACGCATGCCCGAAGGCATGTAACAAAAAAGAAGCGGGAGAGAGAGCATGGCGAGCAAGATGCGGAAGAAGGCAGCGCTGTTTCTGGCGTTCACGGCACTATCGACGCCGTTAGCGGCGACCAAGCAAGAGAAAGCAGCTGTGCAAACGAACTTGTATTGGGGCGATACGCATCTGCATACGTCGCAGTCGTTCGACGTTTTTCTGTTCAACACGCCTGCCTCAACTCCCGAAACCGCATACCGCTTTGCGCGCGGTGAAAAAGTGACTAGCCCGACGACAGGTGAAGACTGGCAATTGGCCAAGCCGCTCGATTTTCTGGTGGTGGCGGATCATGCCGAACTGGTCGGTAGCATCGCCAAAGTCTATCACGGTGATGAAGGCTATGCCGATACCGCAACCGGCAAAGGCTTGCTGGCGCAGATTGGGGACAGCGTCGCGGCGCAAATGCTCAAGGCCTATCACTATCTCGTCCGCGTCGGCACGGGGCAAACCGGCGGCGATCTGGTGACGCCGCAGCAAGCCTATGTCGATCTCCACGGCGGAACAAAGCGTCAGGCGGCTTGGAACGACTATATCGATACCGCCGAGCGGTTCAACCAGCCAGGCAAATTCACCGCGCTGATCGGGTGGGAATGGACATCGATGCCCGGGGGCGGCAATCTCCACCGCGTCATTTTCACACCCGACGGTGCAGACAAGGCCAAGCAATTCCTGCCGTTCAGCCAATTGGAAAGCGAAAAGCCTGAAAAACTGTGGGCGTGGCTTGACGCGACCAACAAACGCACAGGCGCGGACTTCGTCGCCATTCCCCACAACTCAAACCTCAGCTGGGGCAAGATGTTTCAGGTGGAGGATAGCGAGGGCAATCCGATCACCGCCGATTATGCCGAACGGCGGATGCGATGGGAGCGTGTGGTGGAAACCACGCAAATCAAGGGCGATAGCGAAACGCATCCGGCGCTCTCTCCCACCGATGAATTCGCCGATTATGAGCGCTACAGTTTCGTGATGGTGCCAACCGGCCCGATCGCAAAGCCGATTGAGGCCGATTATGTTCGCGCGGCGCTGAAACGCGGGCTGGAGATTGAGGCGAAGACCGGCGTCAATCCTTACAAATTTGGCCTGATCGGCTCGACCGACGCGCACACTGGCATGTCAGCGATTGAGGAAGCCAACTTCGCGGGCAAAGGCCAGAAGGATTCGCGGCCTGAATTGCGCAAGAACCCCACAGGCTTGGGCTCGGCGAAAGGCTGGGACATGGGCGCGGCAGGTCTTGTCGCGGTGTGGGCTGCGCGCAATGACCGGCGTTCCATCTATGACGCATTCCAGCGCAAGGAGGTTTACGCTTCGACCGGTCCACGCATGGCCGTGCGGCTATTTGCGGGCTGGAACTTCAGCGCGCGCGATCTGGATGTGTCGCGCTTTCCCGCGTCCGGCTATGCCCGGGGCGTGCCGATGGGCGGTGATCTGACCGGAAAAGGCAAAGCGCCGACGTTTTTGGTCGAGGCACTCAAAGATCCTGATGGCGGAAATCTTGACCGCATCCAGATCGTCAAGGGCTGGGTTGATGCGAGCGGCGTTGCACACGAAAAAATCTTCGATGTTGCATGGTCACCCGAACGCAAGCGCGGCAAGGATGGCAAACTTCCTGCGGTGAAAAACACGGTCGATCTCAAGACTGGTAAATACACCAACAACGTCGGTGCAGTGCAGCTCAAAACCTTTTGGCGTGATCCGGATTATAGGGCTGGGCAAAAAGCGTTTTATTATGCCCGCGTGCTGCAAATCCCGACGCCGCGCTATTCGCTATACGACGCCATCAAGCTGGGCATTGATCCCCGCGAAACGGGCAAGCCGCTGACGATACAGGAACGCGCCTACACCTCGCCGATCTGGGTGCAGACATGAACATGAGCCACCAAGTGAGCAAAGCGAAGTGGATCATCAGCGCGGCGTTGCTTGCTGCTGCTCTGCCTCTGGAAGCACAAACAACTCAGGCCGCTAAGCAGGAGGAGGCTGAGAAGCCCGCCGATTGGCGCGAGACATACGCCTATACCGTGGGCATGCAGGCGGTGATTTACGGCTTCCCCGTCGTCAAGAATATGACGGCGCGGCATGGCATGATCGAGAAGCCCATTGGCCAAGCGGACATGCCGCTCAACACATGGTTCCATTCGCGCCGCGCCTCTGATGCGACGGACAAGCTGCACAGCTCGGTAACACCCGATCTATTGTATTCAGCCGCTTGGTTTGATGTGCGGAAAGAGCCGGTGGTGCTGACTGTGCCAGATTCGCCTGATCTCTATTACAGCGTGCAATTCATGGAGATGTATTCGGATATTTTCGCTTATCTCGGCACGCGCGCTACCGGCGGTAAAGCAGGCAAGCATCTGCTCGTCAGTGCTGACTGGCAGGGCGAGAGGCCTACTGGAATAGAGTCTGTCATCCGTGCGCCGCAAGATGGTGGACTGCTGTTATTGCGGACGGCGATATTGGACCGAAAGGTGCTGACAGCATCGCACAAGGTGCAGGATGGCGTCGGAATAGCGACGCTTTCCAAATGGTTGCGCGCAGACACCACGGCCGAAACGGATCGTGAGGTGATCGATCCTGCCCCGCTAACGACCGCGCTACCCTTTTTCGCCAGCCTCAATCGCGGCATGACCGAAAATCCGCCACCTGCCAAGGATGCGGCGTTTGTTGCGATGATGGCCAGCGTCGGGCTGGGGCCGGGGCAATCGTCGGACTTTGCCGCGCTTGACCCCGCCACGCGCAAGGGTCTGCAACGCGCCATGGTCGATGGACTGGCGTTCCTGAAGCAAGTGTCAGTTGCGGGCGGCAACACCAAGTTCATCAACCAATGGGCCTATGGTAACAAAGCGTGGGGGCGGACGGCAGAAACACATGATCTGCTCACCCGATCTGCAACGCAAAGCCTGTCTGGAATGCAGGAACATCATATCGAAGAAGTAGTAAAACTGCGCACGCATCATGATGGCGACGGACAATTGCTCGACGGTGGCACCGGCCGTTACACCATCAGCTTCGCGCCCGGGCAATTGCCCAAGGCCAAAACCTTCTGGTCGATCGTCGTTTATGACGAGCAATATGATCTGGTCGATAATCCACTGGGTCGTTACTCGCGCGGTAGCGTTGATCGCGAGATGAAATATCACAAGGATGGCGGCCTGACGCTCTATCTGCAAGCCGATACGCCTGCAAAGAAACTGATGGGCAACTGGCTCCCAATTCCCAAAGGCAAGTTCAATCTGTTTCTGCGGTCCTATTTGCCGGGGCAGGATTTGATCGACCAAAGCTATGTGCCGCCCATCGTGAGGAAGATTCCATGAAGAAATCGATTATTTTTTCAGGCAGCGTCGGTCTGGCCATTGCGGCACTTACGCTGACGATGCCGCGTGGCGGAGCCCCGGCCAATGCTGCCCAGCCGGTTAAGGCGGTTTCCGCAAGCGCCTATCCCGAGCGGCCACTGTTTGGCGATACGCACCTCCACACCACCAACAGCTTTGATGCTTTTGGCGCAGGCAACCGCCTGGCGCCCGATGAAGCGCTGCGCTTTGCACGCGGGGAGCAAGTCACGAGTTCAAGCGGCATTCCCGCTAAGCTCTCGCGCCCGCTCGATTTTCTCGTGATCGCTGATCATAGCGATGCCATCGGCGTAACCACTGATCTGTACAACACGGCTGAAGCCGATCTGGCCGATCCGGTGCTGAAGCGCTGGCGCAACATGCTGCACGGTGACAGGAAAGAAGCCTACACTGTCACGCGCGAAATCATCACGGCGTTCAATTCGGGCAAAATCCCGCAAGACATGATCCGCCCGGACCGCGTGGCGGCAATGACGCGGCGGATCTGGGATGCGCAGATCGATTCAGTCGAACGCTATAATGAACCGGGCAAGTTCACCGCGCTGCATGGCTTTGAATTTTCGCTCGCGCTCAAGGGTAATTCGATCCACCGCAACGTCATCTTCCGCGATGGGGCAGACAAGGCACGCACTGTCCTGCCCTTCCCATCGCAAGGCACCAAAGGGCCAGAGCCACTGTGGAGCTTCATGGAGACCTATGAAAAGGCGAGCGGCGGACGGATGCTGGCGATCCCGCACAACCCCAATCTGTCCAACGGCATTGCCTTTGCGCTGACTGGCCCAGATGGTGGGCCGATGACGGCAGAGCAGGCCCGCCGCCGCGCCGCGCGCGAGCCGGTGATCGAGGTTACGCAGTATAAGGGCGACAGCGAAAGCCACCCCTATCTCTCGCGCAATGATGAATTTGCTGATTATGGCGATGCTGGCTGGGAGAATGGCAATGCGCCCCTGTCACAACTCAAAGAGCCCGACATGTTTGGCGGCGAATATGCGCGCGAAGCCTTGAAGCGCGGGCTGCTGATCGAAGCGCGGACGGGCGTAAACCCTTATGCGTTTGGCATGATCGGTTCCACCGATACCCACACCGGTCTGGCCACCGCCGACGAGGATAATTTCTTTGGAAAATTTTCGAATGACGAACCCAGCGCGGACCGGATGAACACCGTCGTTAATCCGGGGATCGGGGAATCACGGATTGGCCATCAATATCTGGCGGGCGGGCTCGCTGCAGTCTGGGCAACAGCCAACACGCGTGAGGCAATATTCGACGCAATGATGCGGCGCGAAGTTTATGCCACCACCGGTCCGCGAATGTCGGTGCGGATGTTTGCTGGCTGGAATTTTGCATCATCGGTGTTTGCAGGCGATTGGGTGAAAACCGCCTATGCCAAGGGCGTACCGATGGGCGGCAATTTGTCCGCAGGAAAAGGCGCGCCCAGCTTTATCGTGCAGGCCCTGAAAGATCCCATGGGTGCCAATCTGGATCGGGTTCAGATTGTCAAAGGCTGGGTCGATGCCAAGGGTGTCGCCCACGAAAAAATCTATGATGTTGTCTGGAGCGCGCCCAACCAGCGTAAACTGGTGAAGGGAAAGCTCTCCTCCGTAGGCGATACCGTTGATCTGGCGACTGCTAGCTATACTAACAGCATCGGCGCACCTGAACTGCGCACGGTTTGGCGTGATCCGGACTTTAAGAAGGGGCAGAAAGCATTTTATTACGCCCGCGTACTCGAAATCCCGACTCCGCGCTGGACGGCTTATGATGCTGTTCGCTTCAAGGTGATGCCACCCGCAGGCGCGAAGTTGAAGGATCAGGAAAGGGCCTATACCTCGCCCATTTGGGTGCGCTGATGAAGAAGGTCCATTGGCTGATCGGCGCTGCGATCACCCTGTCGCTGGCCACCGCCGTTGTGGCGCAGCATGGTCTTCCCGCCAAGTCGTCCAAGCCTGCGCGCGAATATTCGCCCTATCTGAACGCTGATTTTCCGGACCGCGTCTATTTCGGCGATACCCATCTCCATACCAGTTACAGCTACGACGCAGGCATGGTCGGTGACCGTCTTGGGCCGAATGAAGCCTATAGATTTGCACGCGGCGAGACCGCCACTGCGTCGCTCGGCCATAAAGCACGGTTGCGCCGCCCGCTCGACTTTCTGGTGGTGGCGGATCATTCTGAATCGATGGGTCTTGCGCCGCTTGTGGCAAATCGCGATCCGCTTGCTCTGGGCGACAACATTGGCAAACAGTTGATTGATCTTGTCGCTGCTGGTGATTTTGCAGGTGCATATAAGCTGATTTCAATTGAGCGCGCTGCAGGCAGGCCAGTGCTTCACCGCGAAGACATTCGCAGACCGATTTGGCATCGGATCACCGAGGCCGCAGATCGTTACAATGATCCTGGCACGTTCACGGCCCTGATTGGGTATGAATACACCTCCGCTCCGAACAGGAACAATCTGCATCGCGTGGTCATTTTCCGCGACGGCGCCGAGCGCGCGAACCAGATACTTCCGTTTTCCACCTATGAAGGGAACAGCCCCGAAGAACTTTGGAGCTATCTTGAAAATTACGAACAGACCACCGGTGGGCAAGCGCTGGCCATCCCGCACAACGGGAATTTGTCCAATGGTAAGATGTTCGATGACGTTACGTTTGCGGGCGCACCTCTTTCTGCCAACTATGCCCGGCGTCGTCAGCGCTGGGAGCCGCTTTACGAAGTCACTCAGATCAAGGGCGATGGTGAATCTCACCCCCTGCTTTCCACACGCGATGAGTTTGCAGATTATTATCGCTGGGATCGTGGCAATTTCGGCTCTGCGCTAAAAACGCCTGACATGTTGCCGCGCGAATATGCCCGGGAAGCTCTGAAGCGCGGCTTAGCGTATGAGGCTAGGCTTGGCGTCAATCCGTTCAAGTTCGGAATGATCGGATCGTCGGATAGCCACACCAGCTTAGCCGCAACGGCAGAGGATAATTTCTTCGGCAAAGTCACACCTATGGAGCCGGGAAGCGGCGATGCCCGCTATGACGAAGCGATCATTATTCCATTCGACAACGTCGATGGAACGCGCCAGTTCAGCTATGAATCGCTTGCTTCGGGTCTGGTCGGCGTGTGGGCGCGTGCCAATACCCGCGAAGAGATTTTCGATGCGATGATGCGGCGGGAGTTGTTCGCCACTACCGGCACGCGGCTGCGTCTGAGGATGTTTGCCAGCTGGAACTTTACCGCAGCGGACAAGGATGCTCCTGATCTGGCACGCATAGCTTATGCTAAGGGCGTGCCGATGGGATCAGACCTCGTCGGCAGCGGCGCGGCTCCGGGCTTTCTGGTTGAAGCGACACGCGATCCCGATGGCGCAAACCTTGATCGCATCCAGATCGTCAAAGGCTGGGTTGATGCAAGCGGTAAAACGCAGGAGCGGGTGTTTGACGTCGTGTGGAGCGGCAGTCGCAAGCCGGGCAAAGGCGGTAAATTGCCAGCGGTCGGCAACACGGTGAAAGGCGCAACCTATACCAACACCATCGGTGCGCCGGTTCTCTCTGCTTTTTGGCGTGATCCCACACACCGCGCTGGTGAACGCGCATTTTATTACGCCCGCGTGCTGGAGATTCCGACGCCGACATGGCTGGCTTATGATATGGCGCAGATCGGTCCGCGCGCCTTGCCAAAAGATGCGAAACTGGTTCATCAGGAACGCGGCTATGGCTCACCCATTTGGGTCGGGTCGCGATAGGGGAATATGGTTTTGCGGAATTATCTGCGTGCGGCCTTGAAAGAGCCGTTGGTTCATTTCCTGTTGGCAGGGCTAGCGCTGTTTCTGTTTTTCGCTTGGCGCGGCGATGCGGTTGATCCTGAAAGCCGGACGATCACGATCACCGAAGCGCAGGTCGAGCGACTGGCGGCAAGCTGGGCGCAGACGTGGCAACGACCGCCAACGCAGACCGAAATTGACGGCCTAATCCGCGACCATGTGAAGGAAGAAGTCTATTATCGCGAAGGGCTTCGGCTGGGCCTCGATCAGGATGACATGATTATCCGCCGCCGCATCCGTTCCAAAATGGAGTTTCTCGCCAGTTCCGAGCTGGAGAATGAAAAGCCCGGCGATGAGACTCTGCAGGCGCTGCTCGACAAAAATCCGCAGGCCTATGCGGCGGACGCGCGTTACAGTTTTGACCAGATATACCTGAGCGCGCAGGATGAGGCCGCTGCGCGTACCCGCGCGGCGCAGATTCTGGTCGCAGTGAGCAAGGGCGCAGACTGGCAGAAGCTGGGCGATTCCATCTCGCTGCCGCGTAGCCCAGACGCTGTGGATCGCGCGCGCATTGCCGCCGACTTCGGTGATGAGTTTGCCGCCAGCCTAGCCGGGATTAAGCCGGGGCAATGGACTGGGCCGGTCGTATCCGGCTTTGGCCTCCACCTCGTTCGCATCCGCGCTGTGCAAGCCAGCGCCAAACCCAAGCTTTCCGAAGTGCGGCAACGCCTCGAAAATGACTGGCGCGCGCAAACGGTGAAGGACCGCGAGGCCAAGGCCTATCAGGCGCTTCTCGACGGCTATACGATCAAGATTGCCAAACCATGATGCGCCTATTCGGGCTGGTCATGGCAGCACTGTTCCTGTTCGCGCAGCCCGCACGGGCCGATGAGCTGCGACCCGGCTATCTGGAGTTCACGCAGAAAACGGAGGCTGACTGGGGTCTTGTCTGGAAGGCCCCGATGCGCGGCGGAGTAACGCCTGCGACGCAGCCCATCCTGCCCAGAGGCTGCGCCACCAAAGCCGATCCCCAGCGAGTTTTGGGAGAGATGGCAATGATCTCGACATTCCAGATTTCCTGCACCGGAGCTGTAGCGGGGCAATCCATCGGCCTGTCCAACTTTTCTGCCGCACAAACCGATGTGCTGGTCCGTATCGCGCCGCTTGGTCGTCCGGTGCAGGCCCTGCGGTTGACCGCCTCCGCACCCTCGGTCGAAATCGCCGCCAAACCCGACGCATGGCAAGTCGCACGCACCTATTTCGTCATTGGCGTCGAACATATCGTCTTTGGCTATGATCATTTGCTGTTCGTTGTTTCGCTGGTGTTGCTGCTGACCGGTTTTCGCACCATCGCGATTGCGGTGACGGCTTTTACTGTGGCGCACTCGATCACGCTTGTTGGCACAACACTCGGCTTTATCGGCCTGCCACAGCGCCCGGTGGAAGCGATCATTGCGCTCTCTATCGTGTTTCTCGCTGTGGAGATTGTGAAAAACAAGGAGGGCGAACCGCGCCTGTCCGAACGCGTGCCGTGGGTGGTGGCATTCCTGTTCGGTCTGCTCCACGGTTTTGGTTTTGCGGGTGCCCTGAAGGAAATCGGCCTGCCCGAAAGCGACGTGCCGACCGCGCTTCTCACATTCAATCTGGGGGTTGAGGCCGGTCAATTGCTGATTGTCGCGGCGACTATCGGATTACTCTGGGCCCTGCGGAAGCTCAAGCCCAACTGGACGCAGCCTGCGATCCGCATCTCAAGCTATGCCATCGGCGCCATCGCATCGATGTGGCTGCTGGAAAGGGTGCTGCTGTGATCGAAACACTGACAGGCGTAACGCTGCTGCAACTGGCCACCATTTGGGGGATTGTATTTGTGGCGGGATTTGTCAGGGGACTGACTGGCGTCGGTCTTGCAGTTGTACTGGTGCCAATGGTCAATCTCATACTGCCGCCAGAGCGCACCGTGCTGCTGGCCGTCCTGATCGGCTGTCTGGCGGGGTTGATGGGGTATCGGGCGGCGTGGCGCACAGTGGATCGTCCGCTGGTTCTGACGATAACCGCCGCGACGATCGCCGCGACGCCGCTTGGGCTGTTGCTGCTGTTTCAAACGCCAGAAGACGTCGCGCGGATTGCCATTGCTGTGATCGCGCTGCTT
>JBEBKE010000057.1:0-13677 GCA_040079555.1 Sphingorhabdus sp.
ACCGATCTTGTCACCAAAATAGCCAAACAGGATTGCACCTAAGGGGCGAACGCCGAAACCCGCACCAAAGGCAGCAAGGCTGAGCAGTGTTGCTGCAGCCGGGTTGTCCGAAGGGAAAAACAGCTTGCCGATCAACGCCGCCAAGATTCCGTAAACGAAGAAATCATACCATTCGAACACAGTACCCAGCGAAGACGCTGTGATGACCAGACGGTCGCGCTTTGGATCTAACGCTGCGGTATCCGCTGTATCTGCTGTCGCCATCGGGCTCCCCTTCCCTCGCATGAATCTGAGTTCCCTCTTAGTTGCAACGGCGGGCTGTTCAAGCCCAGTTGCGAGGCCAAAGACGCAATGGCCGTGTTGCACTTGTTTAATCGTGTGGTTAACATCAGCAGCGGAGAGCGAGGAACACATAACATGCTGACCAAAGGCGACGAATATCCGATCCATCAAACACCGGAACCAATTGCCTTTTCCGGCACTGATCGCAATTTCTATGATCGCTATTTCTTTTGTGCCTATCTTCCGGATGGCAGTGGGTATTGCGCAGCGGCTTTTGGTGTCTATCCGCATTTGAATATCGCTGATGCCCATTTTTCGGTGGTGCGTGATGGTGTTCAGCATTGTGTCCATGCATCACGGGTTTTGGGATTTGAACGCATGGACTTGGCTGTCGGGCCGATCCGTATCGAAATCGTCGAGCCGTTGAAAATCGTGCGCCTCATCATGGAAAACCATGACGGTATCTCCGCCGAGCTTACCTTTGAAAGCCGATCAGAGCCGGTGCAAGAACCACGCTTCACACGCCGCAACGGCACACGCCTGTTCATGGATTTGACGCGGTTTACCGTCAATGCGCGGGTCAGCGGATGGGTGGAAGTCGACGGGAAACGCATCGACTATACGCATGGCCTTGGCACAAGAGACCGCAGCTGGGGCGTGCGGCAGATTGGCGCCCCCGACGGTCAACCTGTGGTCCCGCCTGTGATGCCGCAATTTTACTGGCTTTGGGCCCCGACCAATTTCCCCAACCTGTCGCTTTACGCGCATGTAAACGAGGATCAGGCGGGACAGCCTTGGAACCGGCGTGCGAGCCTGATGATGGATGGTGCGGCACAGGATAGAGCAATGCACCTTCACGATGACCGTTTCCGCATCAGTTGGCAGCCCGGAAAACGCCACGCAAAGGCCGCGCGACTGGATGTCCGCGATGGTTCAGGGCGCGATCATGTTGTGACATGGGAGCCGCTGGACATCTTTATGATGAAAGGCATCGGCTATCTAAACCCCGACTGGGGGCACGGAATGTACAAAGGCGAATTGGTGGTAGAGCGTGAGGATATCGATCTGGCCGCTATCGATCCGCTGGAATTCCCCAATCTGCATGTCCAGCATATCGCCAAAGCACGTCACGAAGGCGGTGGCGCATCGGCCGATGGTATCGGCATATTAGAACAGCTGGTATTCGGCCCACATGATCCGAGCGGTTTTGTGGGAATGAACGATGGGGCAGCCGGATGAGCAATCCAGTCCTGTCTCTGCATGAGATAACCGCCGACTGGCTATCAGACTTGTTGCAAGCCGAGGTTTCGGACGTGGCTGCGCAGCCGATTGGCACTGGGCAGGTTGGCGCGACCTATCGACTAACCCTGACCGGAAAGGACGCGCCAGCAACGTTGGTCGCAAAACTGCCGTCGAACGACGACTTGAGCCGCAGCACTGGGAAATCGCACCTGACCTATCTACGCGAAAGCCGGTTTTATCAGCAATTCGCTGGGCGAAAGCCGATGGCGGTGCCTGACCATCTGTACATCGCCTTTGACGACGACAGCCATGATTTCACGCTAATCATGCACGATCTGCCAACGCATGTGCAGGGCAATCAACTGGCGGAACCAAGCCGCAAGGAAGCGCTGCTGGCGGTGGATGCTGCCGCGAGCATCCACGCGGCATGGTGGGGCGATCCGATACTCGACACTCTCGATTGGCCCAACGGCACCAAAGCGGTTCCGCCGCCGCTGGATGTCGATATGCTCTATACAATGTTCTGGCCCGCGTTTTGCGACCGCTATGGTGACCGGGTGAACCCCGATATGCACACCGTCGGCGAAGCGTTCGTCGGAAAACTTGGTGGGCATTTTGAACAGCGCGCCAGTCCGCGCTGTTTAACGCATAATGATTTCCGGCCCGACAATATGCTGTTCGATCTGAACGATGCGGGAAAGCCCATTGTCATTGTGGACTGGCAAACCACGGGTGTCGGCGTCGGTATCGGCGATATCGCCTATTACGCAGGAACGGCGTTTGATGCCGAAAGTCGCCGCACAATCGAGCCGGAACTGCTTCATCATTATCGAAACGGCTTAATCGCGCGGGGCGTCACCGAAAGCGACTTGGCTGAGATCGACAACGATTACGCCCTATCAGCCGTCTCCGGCTTTCTGATGGGGGTGACCGCAGCGATGGTTGTGGAGCGCACAGACCGCGGCGACGATATGTTCCTCGCGATGGCGCGCCGTTCAGCGGCGATGGTGCTTGATCATGCAAAAAAGGCTTTACCATTATGACCCGATTTATCGACCTTTCGATCCCGATCACCAATGATGTCGTCTCCGACCCACCGGTTATGCGGCCGCAAATCACGTATATGACGCATGAAAATACTTGGGAACAGATCGCGATGTTCTTCCCCGGGCTGACCAAAGACGATTTGCCCGATGGCGAGGGTTGGGCGGTGGAAAGCCTGACGCTGTCAACGCACAACGGTACGCACATGGATGCGCCGTGGCATTTTCATTCGACAACCGATAGCGGCGCGACCCCTGCCCCGTCGATCGACGAAGCACCACTCGATTTGTTTTTCCGACCCGGGGTCAAGCTGGATTTCTCCGCGATGCCCGCTGGCCATGTTGTAAGCGCCGCTGAGGTCGAGGCGGAACTGGCGCGCATCGGATATACGCTACAACCTTTGGACATCGTTTTGGTGCAATCCGGCGCGTTGTATGGAACCGACAATTTTACCGACCAAGGTTGCGGTATGGGGGCGGAGGCGACACTCTATCTGACGCAGCGCGGTGTGCAAGTTGTCGGCACCGATGCGTGGAGCTGGGATGCTCCGTTCAGCCATACCGCAATGCGCTGGGCCGAAACGCGTGACCCGAGTATTATTTGGGAAGGGCACAAAGCGGGGCGTATCGACCCATACTACCAGATCGAAAAGCTGACCAATCTCGCCGCGTTACCGCCCTTTGGTTTTACGTTAAGCTGTTTTCCTGTAAAGATTGAACGTGCAAGTGCGGGTTGGATCAGAGCTGTGGCGATGTTGGAAGAGTGATCGGAATCACTCCATCTCCAAAATAATCGCATCCACCGCCAGACTTTCTCCGGCCTTGGCATTCACAACCTTCACCGTACCTGATTTTTCGGCGCGTAGGATGTTTTCCATCTTCATCGCCTCGACAATCGCCAGCGGTTGCCCTGCCTCCACCTTGTCGCCTGCTTCAACGTGAACGGCAGTAATCAGCCCGGGCATGGGGCAGATCAGAAAGCGAGATAGATCGGGCGGAATCTTCTCGATCATATGCTGCGCTAGCGGCGCGATATGCGCGGGCAGGCAACAGACTTTGTGCGTTGCCCCGCGTGTGGTCATGGCAAAGCCGGTTGCGGTTTTGGCAACTTTTATCGCCAAGTCGCTGTCGTCTATTTCCGCGACCACCATCCGGTCGCCGGGGGTATATTCCAGGAACAGGTTGATCGATTCACCATCAACCAAAATCTCATCCGCGCCGATTTCAACATCATGCGCAACGCCGTCAACGGTGATTTGCCAATCGCCCGGCGGGTCAAGATCATCTCCCAATTGACCATCGACCTGTCGCGCGCGGTCGGCATTGGCGCAGGCCATGAAACCAGCGACGGCTGCGATTTCGCGCAGTAATTCGGGCGATGCAGGCGCACCGTGGAAACCGTCGGGATATTCCTCGGCAATAAAGCCGGTGGTCAATTCGCCCGAACGAAAACGGGGATGTTGCATAATGGCGGAGACGAAATCGATATTGTGGCCAAGGCCTTCGATCTCGAATTGGTCGAGTGCCGCGATTTGGAGGTCCGCTGCTTCGTCGCGGGTTTCGCCCCAGGTAATCAGCTTGGCGATCATGGGATCATAGAACATCGACACTTCGCCGCCATCCATCACGCCGTCATCCACGCGCACACCGTCAACGCCGCGAATGCCGCCTTCCCAGCCTGTGACGGGTGGGCTGTAGCGCACGAGGCGACCGGTGGAGGGCAAAAACCCACGATAGGGGTCTTCGGCATAGACTCGGTTCTCGATGGCCCAACCGTCGATTTTGATATCCTCCTGCGTCATGCTGAGCTTTTCGCCAGCGGCAACGCGGATCATCTGTTCGACCAGATCGATGCCGGTAATGCACTCGGTCACGGGATGCTCCACCTGCAAACGCGTGTTCATTTCGAGGAAGTAAAAGCTCTCGCCGCTGGGGTCCGCGCCCGACACGATCAGCTCGACCGTGCCTGCCGAATAATAGCCCACCGCGCGCGACAGAGCGACGCATTGTTCGCCCATTGCCTTGCGCATCTTGGGCGTAACGAACGGCGACGGCGCTTCCTCGACCACCTTTTGATGCCGCCGCTGGATCGAACATTCGCGTTCGTTCAAATACAGGATATTGCCGTGCTGATCGCCCAATATCTGGATTTCGATATGGCGCGGATTGAGGATGAATTTCTCGATAAACACGCGGTCGTCGCCGAACGAATTCAGGCCTTCCCGCTTGGTCGCCTCAAAGCCTTCGCGCACGTCCGCCTCATTATAGGCCAGCCGCATCCCCTTACCACCGCCGCCGGCGCTGGCCTTCATCATCACCGGATAGCCGATCTCCGCCGAAATCCGCACCGCATGTTCGGTATCATCGATCTCGCCGACAAAGCCGGGGACGACATTGACGCCAGCCTTCATCGCGAGTTTCTTGGACTCGATCTTGTCCCCCATCGCGGCAATCGCGTTCACCGGCGGACCGATAAAGGCGATGCCTTCGGCTGTCAGCGCCTCGGCAAAGCTGGTGCGTTCGGACAGGAAACCATAGCCCGGATGCACCGCCTCCGCGCCGGTTGACTTGCATGCCTCGATAATCTTGTCGGCGATCAGATAAGACTGCGCGGCAGGCGAAGGCCCGATATGCACTGCCTCGTCTGCCATTTGCACAAAGGGCGCGCGCGCATCGGCATCGGAATAGACCGCAACGGTCGCGATCCCCATGCGCCGCGCAGTTTTAATGATCCGGCAAGCGATCTCGCCACGGTTTGCGATTAGGATTTTTTTGAACATTATGAGCCTTCGATCTTCGTTTCGTTGGGATATGGAGCACGAGTTTCTAATGCCCATACTTTGGCATTCGTGAGGGACGCGCGTGCACCGATTTCGATCAACAACTCTGTCGTTGTAGCTTCATCAGCGCCGATTGAGGCCCCCAGACGTTCGATGCTGCGCCAAGTGTATTGTTGATCTTGAAGTTCGCGCTTCAATCGGTCGCGTCGCTTATCCGCAATAGAGTTTGCTCGCTTGTTTTGGAGTATATGATTTAACCAGTGACCAGAGAGCGTGGTTGCGGCACCAACTACAGTTCCAATAACACCTATCCACGCCGAACATTCTGACATCTATACTACTCCCACACTGGTCTCACGTCGCTGTCCGGCCCAGAAACTGTTCCAGTCTGCTCGGCCGCCTGCCGGTCTAAACCTGAAATGAATACCGACAACGCATCGCCGAATGTTCCATTTTCAAGGGCAACCTTACTGAGATAAGCTGACAGCATCTGGTCTAGTCCGTGTTCCATTTCTTCCACCAGATCAGCTACATCATCTTGGTCGGACATGTTCAGGAGTCGCTTGAGTTGCGTAATTCCAAAGTCGAAATAGTGAATGGCGGCTAGTTCGATTGAGACGTTGTTTTTCCTGAAAAACTCGGTGTAGCGTCGAGAGTCGCTACCATTCAAATAATCCGTTGACGTGCGCTCGATCAAAAATTGACGCTCTGTGAAATGCTGGCGCACGAGCCTTTTCGTGCATTCAAGGACCGCCGTATTGTATCGGTGAGACTGGATGAACCGGAGTATCACTCCGCCGCCTCCAACGCCTTACACGCCCTGAGCGGCTCCTCCGCCTCCATCGGCACCAGTCCCAGCTTCGCCAGCATCGCTGCGTCTTTGTCATCGCCTGCATTGGCTGCGGTTAACAGCTTGTCGCCGGTGAAGATGCTGTTCGCGCCCGCCATGAAACACAAAGCCTGTGTCGCTTCGCTCATGCTCTCGCGCCCCGCGCTCAGCCGCACCATGCTCATCGGCATGGTGATCCGCGCAATGGCAATCGTGCGGACGAATTCGATATCGTCGATCTTCGCCAGCGGCGTGTCGGCGAGCATATCGCCGAGTACCGTGCCCTTCACCGGCACCAAAGCATTGACCGGCACGCTTTCGGGGTGGGCTGGCAAGGTCGCCAACGTGTGGATGAAGCCGACCCGGTCGGCGCGGGTTTCGCCCATGCCGACAATGCCGCCGCTGCACACATTGATGCCAGCACGGCGCACCTCGGCGAGCGTGTCGAGCCGGTCCGAAAAGGTGCGCGTGGAAATTGCTTTTTCATAATATTCGGGACTGCTGTCGATATTGTGGTTGTAATAGTCCAACCCCGCCTCGGCGAGCATATCAGCCTGTTTGGGGCTGAGCATCCCCAAAGTCATGCAGGTTTCCATACCCATCTGCCGCACGCCCTTCACGATTTCGACAATCGCAGGCATGTCGCGGTCCTTGGGGTTGCGCCACGCCGCGCCCATGCAGAACCGGCGCGAGCCATTGTCCGCTGCCTGCGCCGCCTTTTGCAGCACCGCCTGCACATCCATCAGCTTGGTCGCCTCGACGCCGCTGTCGGCCGTCACCGATTGCGAGCAATAGCCGCAATCCTCTGGGCAACCGCCGGTTTTGATGCTGAGCAAGGTGCACAACTGAATTTGCCCCACGGCATGATGCGCGCGGTGGACGGTCTGTGCCTGATAGACGAGTTCGTCAAACGGCAGGTCGAATAAAGCGGCGATTTCCTCGCGCGTCCAGTCGGTGCGAATGGACTGCTTTGTGCCAATCATATCTATTTGCCCTTCTTTGCGCACACTAAGTCAAAGCCACTTTGCGGGTCTTGTTCGATTGGCGTCGGAAACAGGAATTGCAGGGCTTCGGGCGCGGTGCCGTGATAAATCGTCGCATGCGTATATTCTGGGTGCGGCGCATAGCACCATCCTGATTTGGTCTCGAGCGCCGCCAAAAGCCGATCAACCCCGGTCTGCATTTCTCCGCCCTCATTGGCAATGCTGATGTAAAACGGAGGTGATGGCCGGTTGGGCTTTGTCATCAAATCCGCCGCTTCAAACGACAATCTTTCTTTGTCCCACCACATGCTGGGGGTAATTGCTGCAAAGCGAGCAAAGAGCGATGGCTCTTGCAAATAGGTTTCAACAATGAACAGCCCTGCCAGCGATTCTCCGATTACGGCATCATCGCCCGACGTTCGGTAATTCGCTGAAATGAGCGGTTTCACTTCATCTCGGATAAAATCCCGAAAGGCGGCAGATTTCCCAGCTGTCGGATATTTCTCTAAAAGTAGGGGGTCACTTGTTGGGCCTACCAGTTCCTTGCGTCGATCTTTCGTTTCTACGCCGACAATTATCACCGATTGAGAACGCGCCCATATTGACCCCAGATGCGATGACCCGGCGATATGCAGGAAATCCTGATCGAGACCTCCGTCGATCAAATATAGCACAGGAAATCGGTCGTCATTTTTCTGATATCCGGCGGGTAAATAAACGTTGATCGTGCGCTGCTCATTCAGCGCCTTTGATTCAATCGTTACTGTCTCGCCGATAGTAATGGGACCAGCCACGGCCGGCAAATTAGCAGCCAAGAGCAAAAATGTGGCAAACAGGCTTTTCAACATATGACTTCACTTTCGGGGGGCATATTGTGGCCGAGCATACGCAATACATCTGCCGCGCACTCGACGACATTGCTGCCGGGGCCGTAAATGCCCTGCACGCCCGCCTCTCGCAAGAACTCATAATCCTGCGGCGGGATGACGCCCCCCGCAATGACTTTGATGTCGCTTCGGCCCGCTTCACGCAGCCCTTTGATGAGTTCGGGAATGAGCGTCTTGTGCCCCGCCGCAAGAGACGACGCGCCAACAACATCGACGTCGCTTTCAAGCGCAAGCACCACCGTTTCTTCTGGCGTCTGAAACAACGGCCCCGACACAATGTCAAAGCCCATGTCGCCGAACGCTGACGAGATCACATTCGCCCCGCGATCATGCCCGTCCTGCCCCATTTTGGCGACGAGCAATTTGGGTTTGCGGCCTAAGCGTCGTTCTACGGCCTGCACCCCTTCGATGACTTGAGCCCAGCGTTTGTCGAATTCATAGGCGCTGCCATAGATGCCTGAGACCGGCGTCGGCGTTGTGCCATAGCGGCCAAACACAGCCTCCATCGCGTCGGAAATTTCTCCGAGCGAAGCGCGCGCACGGGCGGCGACTACGGCGAGGCCTAAAAGGTTGTTTCCCATATCCTCTCCGAGCTTGCTCGGGGAGGTGGCAGTTGCGCCAGCAACTGACGGAGGGGTGGCGCTCGCAAGAGCGCCAGTTGCGCTGGCGGCCCCTCCACCACCCTGCGGGCGGTCCCCCTCCCCGAGCAAGCTCAGGGAGGATTTAGCGCCTTCGGTCAAGGCGGCCAACGCAGCCTGACAGGCGGCCTCATCGCGTGAGGCGCGCATTTTGGCGAGGCGCGCGATTTGGCCTTGGCGTACCATGTCGTTGTCGACTTCCAGCGTATCGAGCTGATCTTCAGTATCGAGCCGGTATTTGTTGACGCCAACGATAACGTCCTCGCCCTTGTCCACCCGCGCCTGACGCGCCGCGGCGGCTTCTTCGATCAGGCGTTTGGGCATACCCGAGGCAACCGCCTTGGTCATGCCGCCAAGTTCATCGACTTCGCCGATAATCTTCCATGCCTGATCGACCAGTTCCGCGGTCAATGCCTCGATATAATAAGAACCACCTAGAGGATCGACGACCTTTGTGATGCCGGTTTCTTCGGTCAAAATGATCTGCGTGTTGCGCGCAATCCGCGCCGAGAATTCAGTAGGAAGCGCAATCGCTTCGTCGAGCGCGTTGGTGTGTAAGCTCTGCGTGCCGCCCAAGGTCGCGGCCATCGCCTCAATGGTGGTGCGGATGACGTTGTTATACGGGTCCTGCTCCTGCAACGACACGCCCGACGTCTGGCAATGCGTGCGCAGCATCTTGGAGCGTTCGTCCTTAGCGCCCAGCCCGTCCATCACGCGGTGCCACAAAGTGCGCGCCGCGCGCAGTTTCGACACTTCCATGAAGAAGTTCATGCCGATGCCGAAGAAGAACGAGAGCCGCCCCGCGAAGGCATCGATATCCAGCCCGCTCTCCATTGCACGCTGCACATATTCCTTGCCGTCGGCGATGGTGAACGCAAGCTCCTGCACCGCCGTTGCGCCTGCCTCATGCATATGATAGCCCGAAATAGAAATACTATTGAATTTCGGCATGTTGGCACTGGTATAGGCGATAATATCTGAAACAATCCGCATCGATGGCTCGGGCGGATAGATATAGGTGTTGCGGACCATGAACTCCTTGAGGATGTCATTCTGGATCGTACCGTCGAGTGCGGCAAGTGGAACGCCCTGCTCTTCCCCCGCCACGATGAAGAAAGCGAGGATCGGGATGACCGCCCCGTTCATCGTCATCGAAACCGACATTTTATCAAGCGGAATGCCGTCGAACAGGATTTTCATATCCTCGACAGAGTCGATAGCGACGCCGGCCTTGCCAACATCGCCGACTACGCGCGGATGATCGCTATCATAGCCGCGATGCGTCGCCAGATCGAACGCGACGCTCAAGCCCTTTTGCCCTGCTGCCAGATTGCGGCGATAGAAAGCGTTAGATTCCTCGGCGGTCGAAAAGCCAGCGTACTGACGAATGGTCCACGGCCGCCCCGCATACATCGACGCCCGCACCCCTCGTGTGAACGGTGCAAAGCCCGGCAGGCCGGGGTCCACCGGGGCATCATCCGCTGTATAAAGCGGTTTGACGGTGATGCCCTCTGGCGTCTCCCAGTTCAGGTCTTTGCCTTTGACTTCCTTGTCAGCGGCGGCTTTCCAGTCTTGGTAATCTGTCATCACTCAATCCAACTTCTCTTTATCCGTCATGCTGAACTTGTTTCACCTGGCGGTGACTTCGTTCCAGCATCCATTTTTAAGCCAAGACCACCGGTTATTGCTGCGCGATGGGCCCTGAAACGAAGTCACCAAAGGTGAAACAAGTTCAGGGTGACGGCTGTTTGCGGGATTATTTCCCTTTAAACTCTGCCTTGCGCTTTTGCATAAACGCCATTCCGCCTTCCATCGCATCCGCACTGCCACCGGCAATCCGCTGCCCTTCGGCCTCGGCCAACAGCTGTTCGGCGTAGCTATTTTCCATCGCGGTCAGGATGTTCTTGCGCATCACCGCATAGGAAATGGTCGGGCCATTGGCGAGCCGTGTGGCAAGCGCACGGGCCTCGGCTTGGAGCGCCTCATCCTCAACACATTTATAGATCATACCCCAATCCTCGGCTATTTCGCCGCTGATTTTCTCGCCCAGCATCATCATTTCGGTCGCGCGCGCCTTGCCGACCATGCGCGGCAGCATCCAGCTAGCTCCGCCGTCTGGCACCAGCCCGATATTGACAAAGGCTTGCAGAAAATAGCCCGATTTACCCGCCAGCACGAAATCGCCCGCAAGGCCAATCGAGCAGCCTACGCCTGCCGCTGCGCCGTTTACGGCGGTGATGATCGGCATATTCAGCCGCGCCAAATTCATCATCAACGGGTTATAATGACGGGTCAGCGCGATATAGCTGCCCTCCCCGCCCGAAATCGAGCTACTGCCCCGCGCCGACAAATCCGCACCCGAACAAAAGCCACGCCCCGCGCCGGTGATAATCAAACACCGCGCATCGCCCAAATCAGATGCCAACGCATCGTTGATCTCGCCTGCCATATCGAGCGAACAGGCGTTCATCCGTTCTGGCCGGTTCAGGGTGATGGTGGCGATTTGCTCGCTGATGTCGACGGTGATGGTTTCGTAGGTCATTTTGTTTTTCCTCCACTTAAGCCCCTCCCCTTCAGGGGAGGGGTTGGGGTGGGGCTTGTCAGCATTGCGCTGTGCCTCAAGTCCCCACCCCACTGCGACTAGGCAATACATTGCCAAGTCTCGTTGCCCCTCCCCTAAAGAGGAGGGGCTTAGTTTAATGCGCCACCTTCGGCGTCTCCATAATCTCAGTCAAAACCCCGCCCATATCCTTTGGGTGGAGAAAGAATATCAACGTCCCATGCGCACCAATACGCGGCTCACCCAGCACGCGTTTGCCCATGGCCTCAAACTCGGCCTTGGCGGCGTGGATATCTGGTACTTCGTAACAGACATGATGCTGCCCGCCCGCCGGGTTTTTCTCGAGGAAGGCCGCGATCGAGGCATTGCCCGGCAGCGGCTCGATCAATTCGATCTGCGTTCCGTTCAGCGCGCCATCCGCGCCGGGCGTATCGACAAAGCACACCTTCACCCCCTGTTCGGGCAGGTCGAACGGTTCATGGATATTCGTCGCGCCCATGACGTCGCGGTAAAAGACGATGCTGTCCGCGATAGAGGGCGTCGCAACGCCAATATGATTGAGACGACCTAGTTTCATCGCCCACTCCTGTGAATTTCAAAAATGCGATCCACAATCTTTTCATTTTTCCCTGAAAGACCTAGACCAATATGGTCTGTTTCAAGCCAATTGAGATAGCTCATCACATCCTCTTCGGCTCGACCTTCATTCAGCATGACGAAGATCTGAAAGGCATAGGAATCATACTCGTCCTTGGCGTCCTCCATATCGTTTACGCCGATCGGATCCCATTCCTTCCAAAGAAGTGTTTTCAGTTGCTCAAGCTCATCGATCATAGCGGAATATTATCATGCTTCTTCCAAGGGTTTTCCAACGCCTTGTTCCGCAATTTCCTGAGCCCCAAGGCAATCCGCTTCCGCGTTGAGTGCGGGTAGATCACCTCGTCAATAAAGCCTTTAGAAGCCGCGACAAAGGGGTTCGCAAAGCGGTCTTCATATTCCTTGGTCCGCTCGGCGATCTTTTCGGGGTCGCCAATGTCGCTGCGGAAGATGATTTCCACCGCGCCCTTCGCGCCCATCACCGCGATTTCGGCGGTCGGCCAGGCATAGTTCAGGTCGCCGCGCAGATGCTTTGACGCCATGACGTCATAGGCCCCGCCATAGGCTTTGCGCGTGATAACGGTGATTTTGGGCACCGTCGCCTCGGCATAGGCGAACAGCAGTTTTGCGCCGTGTTTGATGATACCATTATGCTCCTGCGCGGTGCCGGGAAGAAAGCCGGGAACATCGACAAAGGTAATGATCGGAATTTCAAACGCATCGCAGAACCGCACAAAACGCGCCGCTTTTTTCGAGCTATTGATATCGAGCACACCCGCCAAGACCATCGGCTGATTGGCGACGATTCCGACAGTGCGCCCTTCTATCCGGCCAAAACCGATGATGATGTTGGCCGCATGGCTGGGCTGCACCTCAAAAAACTCGCCCTCATCCACCGTTTTGCGGATCAGCTCGTGCATATCATAGGGCTGGTTAGCGGATGGCGGGATTAGGGTGTCGAGGCTGGCATCCTGACGATCCCATGGATCGGTCGTTGGCCGTTCGGGCACGCCGATGCGGTTGTTCTCTGGCAAATAGTCAAAGAAATCGCGGGTCGAAAGCAACGCCTCAATATCATTTTCAAAGGCATTATCCGCGACGCCCGATTTGCTGGTGTGAGAAATCGCCCCGCCCAATTCCTCTTGCGTCACCACTTCGTTGGTAACCGTTTTGACAACATCTGGCCCAGTTACAAACATATAGGACGAATCCTTCACCATGAAGATGAAGTCTGTCATTGCAGGTGAATAGACCGCCCCGCCCGCACACGGCCCCATGATGAGGCTGATTTGCGGGACCACGCCGCTGGCCAGCACATTGCGCTGAAACACCTCGGCATAGCCGCCCAATGACGCCACGCCTTCTTGAATACGCGCACCGCCGCTGTCGTTCAGGCCAATGACCGGCGCGCCGACCTTCATCGCATTGTCCATGACTTTGCAGATTTTCATCGCATGGGCCTCGGAAAGCGAACCGCCGAAAACCGTGAAATCCTGCGAATATACGTAAACTAACCGCCCGTTGATCGTGCCGCTGCCGGTGACAACGCCGTCGCCGGGGATTTTCTGTTCCTGCATCCCAAATTCAACGCAGTTGTGCTCGACATACATATCCATCTCTTCGAAACTGCCTTCGTCGAGCAAGATGTGCAGCCGTTCACGCGCGGTCAGCCGCCCTTTGGCGTGCTGCGCATCAATCCGCTTTTGCCCGCCGCCCATCTGGGCCTGTTCGCGGCGTTTTTCCATTTCGGCGATATTTGCGGACATATTTCCCCCAAGGAACTCTGTTGTTAGCTTTATGAAAGCGGAATTGACCGGCAATGTCCAATGTGAATTT
>JBEBKE010000058.1:0-13651 GCA_040079555.1 Sphingorhabdus sp.
CGACATCATCGTGCCCGGATGGCGGAATTGGTAGACGCACCAGCTTCAGGTGCTGGCGCTGGTAACGGCGTGGAGGTTCGAGTCCTCTTCCGGGCACCAGATATTCTGAAAACATTGAAAATGCTGGGGAATCGTCAAAAAGACGGTCCCCAAAACGCGTGTGTAACACAGGACTGCTACACAGTTCAGTTCGCCAAACATCGATAACTATCAGAAATGATATCAGAAAGTCAGACGGCAACTGTAACACACGACTGTTACACAACGGTCCCGTTGGACTGGTTCTTCGAGGCTCAATTTTCTATTATCGCCGCCGCGTGCCGCAAGACATCCGCGCTATTGTTGGGCGTGCCGAACTCTGGAAATCACTTCGGACGGACAGCAAAGCACTCGCCACAAGACGGCTTCCTTCAGTTGTAGCAAAGGTCGAATCGGAGTTTGAATATCTCCGATATCAAGCTGGTCTGACTAGCGATCATACGCTGCTCGACCTGTTCAATGACGGCAGCACTTTATGCTTCTCACCCAATACTGAAGTGTCCGAGGTGAACGGCAGCGGGGCGTATCCGACGCTTGGCGATGTCTACAGGCGTTACATGGACGACCCGACCAACGCGTGGACGGAGACGACACGGCAGGCATATCAGACGACACACGCGCTTGTCGTCTCGGTTCTCGGTGCCGAATTGCCGATATCCGATGTCTCGCGTGTGGGAGTAAGGCAACTGATCGAAGTGCTGCGGTTTTTGCCAAAGAATGCCGTAAAAATTTTCCCCCAGCTTTCCCCACAACAAGCTTCAGACCTTGGACGTGCTGATGCGAAAATCGAAAAAATCAGCACCGCAAATGCCAATTCCTACCTCGGCAATTTCTCGACGTTCATGAATTGGTGTGTGCGCGAAGAACTTATTAGTCGTAATCCAGCGCGAGGTTTGCGCCTGCCAGATGAAGTGGCGAAGCGAGATAAGCGCCATCCATTTTCAACGCAGCAGCTTAAGCTGATATTCAATGCGCCGTTGTTCGTGGGTTGTGAGGACGGGGATCGCGGTTATGCAAAAGCGGGATCGATGCGTCCTCGAAACGCCCGGTATTGGGTGCCACTTATTGGTCTTCATACAGGCATGAGGCTGAATGAAATATGCCAGTTAGATACCACCGACATCCGCGTGGTAGACGGCGTTGCCTGCATTTGTGTTACTACGTCGTCCCTTGTTGGCAGCGCTGATAAAAAATTGAAAACGAGCGGGAGCGAACGGTTCATACCTTTGCATCAGACCTTACTCGAACTCGGCTTGATCGAATATGCTGTCGGGCAGAGTCGCGCAGGAAACGCGAAACTGTTCAATGACATCGATGCTGGTGCGCGCGGTGTTCGTGCCGTCGCATTTTCAAAATGGTTTACGCAGTTTCTGGAATCCATTTGCGCTCGCAGAAACCGAACCAGCTTCCATTCTTTCCGCCATAACTTTCGTGACGAACTTCGCGTTGCCCGGGTCGATCATGACATCGCTATGGCGCTAGGAGGATGGGTAGGGGGCACATCACAGTCCAGCGCAGCGGCTGAGAATTATGGCAGGGGACATAGATTGGAATTGCTGCGAGACGCGATCAATAGTCTGCGATTTACGGACATCGACCTTTCGCACTTGGTGCGATAGATCGATATACAGTTGCCGTCTGACTTTCTGATATCATTTCTGATAGTTATCGATGTTTGGCGAACTGAACTGTGTAGCAGTCCTGTGTTACACACGCGTTTTGGGGACCGTCTTTTTGACGATTCCCCAGCATTTTCAATGTTTTCAGAATTTCTGGTGCCCGGAAGAGGAATCCGATGCTGACATTTGTTCGAGTCCTCCGACATCGCCAGATTTCATCCTTATGTTTCAGTGGATGTCAGTTCGAGTCCCGGAAGAGGACTCACATCATGCGGCATTCGTCATAGCTGTCTTGATGCGATGGACGGTGCCCACCCCGACCTTCAACGCCTTGGCTGTCTTGTTGATGCTGATGCCTTGGTTGAGCGATCCTCTGATCTTCTGGACTATGGCAGGGTCGAGTGGCTTTCTGCCAAGCACCACCCCTGCTGCCTTAAGCCTTGCGAGCGAAGATTTGACCCTTTCTGAGATCATGGCGCGCTCAAATTCGCTGAACACCCCCAACATCTGGAACATGGCTTTGCCTGAGGGCGTCGATGTGTCGAGTGCTTGGACATGCAGGTAAAGGTCAACGCCGCGTGCATCGAGATCGCCAAGCAAGCTGACCAGATGTTGTAATGATCGTCCAAGGCGGCACACTGACCATGCTGCGACCATATCGAACTCGCGGCGCGTGATAGCTTTCAACATGGCATCGAGACCAGCCCGACCATCCCTGCCTTTGGCACCGGAGATAGATTCATGCAGGACATCGGTGGCAAGCTGTCCCGGTTTATGAATGATGATGTTGAATGGACAGATCTTACCCCTTTAGGACCACAATGTTCGAGCCGTTCCCGTTCCGTCCGTATCAATTATTTTAGCGAATATCGCAGGGCGTCACGGACCTTGTTTGAATCTACTAACGGGCAGGAGATGTTTAGATCAATTGGCGAACACATTGCCATGAATCTGGGTGAAGACGATTACATTTGGTCTGGCAACGAAGGTTCTGTGAAGCCGCAGCTATCTCTTGATCCATCAAAATATTTACTTCCCAAGCAGGCGGGCACCAACCGCTATCGGCATATAAGCAACGCAGCCATTATCTATGCTGCAAAGCCGTGTGCGAATCTTCGGAGCCTTTTGAATGCATGCGATATTGAACCAGAAAGCTGGACAGAAAGCGTGGAATGCGAAACTATCTTACAGTTCGTGACCCGCACAAGCGTTCGTGATCCCTACAGCACTGCATCAGTATCCTTATGGGTATTTGATAGATGGCAGGCAGAATACCTTTACGAATATTTTGAGCAGCTTCCTTACACAGAACCTTCGCTACAATGTGTAGCATATCGATTTTGAGATTCCTCGTCCGGATAGACTTGGACGTCCCCCGGTTCATCGAACACCCGACGAACATGAGCAATTTCAGACGATGAAGCGAGAGAAGGATGCTGCTCGAAAACGGAAGTCTCGCGCTTTGAAAAAATCCTAGCATGATCGGCTAAATAGAGGATGCAACATCCACAATTTGAAGTCGCCGAGACTATAACAATTCCAATTCACTCTGGCATATGTCGTGAGACGCTTGCGGATAACATACGCCTTTGGTGTCACCAAAATTGCGCCGGACGTTTTTTACCATTGGAAAGATGGACCGAAAAAGGGGTCAGAGTGGCATTCGAATGTTGCGCTGATGCCGCACTATTTCGTCAAACATTTTCAGCGATGTCACGGACTTAATGCCACGTGCGATATCGTCAAATCTGCAACGCCGGGTCGTGGAAAAAATATTTTGGTGAGGAATCGATGTGCGCGGTTAGACGGGAGTGCCGTCCATCCCCCTCTCCGGGGACGGCCCAGCAACGCCGGTGCGCCCGCGCCGTCCGCAAAACCTACTCGTGTCATATATCGGCCGAGCGGCCAGCGAGATTGCCAAAGCAAAAACCTGCACCCTGAAAGGAGGCGTATCGCGATTCATTGCTCCAGGATTGCGCAAGGCGGTCGAAGGTCGGCTTGCAGGCAACCCTAGTCGAACCGATGCCAAGCCGATTCAGTGTGCGTGCGGGGCCCATCTCATCATAGCGCCGCACCCTGTGAGCACGTCGCAGACGCGCGCAAGCAGAGTGCGTCATCAGTCCCGCTCATTGTATCGGGGCGTTACGGGGCACCGCCCCGTTCGAAGGGGTAGCGCAAGACGCGCAGCGGCTAGCGCTCAGGGGAAGGCTTTCCCCACCCGAATCCGCTACGCTGCGCTAGACTAAGATGGTTGTTGATTACGTGGCGATTACGTGGCTCTCGACAGCCCTTGTTAAAAGGTCTATAATTGCCGTTAAGTCCTTGAGAAGAATGGTAGACGCTGAGGGGTTCGAACCCACGACCCGCTGATTAAGAGTCAGCTGCTCTACCAACTGAGCTAAGCGTCCCCATTCGGGCGCGGGGCAAATACGCCGCGCCGACCGGAGGCGCGCCATTGGCCCGATTCCTGGGTGGTGTCAAGCGTCGGAAGCGGTGCTTAGCTCAATTGTCCGCGGCGAAGACCGGGATGACGTTCAATCGACATGATAATGCCGACGCAGATCATCATCGTCAGCATAGACGATCCGCCATGGCTGACGAACGGCAGGGGCAGACCCGCAACGGGCGCAAAGCCGACGACCATCAGCAGATTGATCATCATGTAGAAAAAGATCGTGCAGGTAAGCCCTGCTGCGACCAGCTGGCCATAACGTGTGCGGCTTTCGACAGCGACGGTCAGCCCCCAGCGCATCAACAGATAATAGAGGAACAGGATGACAAGGCCGCCCATCAGGCCCCATTCCTCTGCCATGGTGGCAAAGATAAAATCGGTATGACCCTCGGGCAGATAATCCAGATGGCTTTGCGTGCCATTGCCAAAACCTTTGCCGAACACGCCGCCCGAGCCGATGGCAATTTTTGACTGAGTGATGTGATAGCCAGCGCCGAGCGGATCTTTTTCTGGGTTGATGAAGATCAATACGCGGTCTTGTTGATAGGGGCGTAGGCCAAAGAAAAAGACGATGGGTGCCAGCAGGGCTATGGCCGCGCCGCCCGCCCAGAAATAGATCACCGGCAGTCCCGCCAAGAATGCAACGACGACTACGCAAAAGATATAGGCCAGTGCAGCGTCGAAATCAGGCTGGATAATGACGAGGATGCTTGGCACGATCAAAAGCGCGCCGATGGGCCAGATTGCGTCAAATGTGTTGATTTTTCCCGGCGGCAACTTGTCAAAAAACCAAGCCGCTGCCAGCACGATGGCTGGTTTCATAATCTCTGACGGCTGAATCGAGATGAAGCCGAGGTTGATCCACCGTTGGCTGCCGCCGCCTGCAAAGCCGACAATCTCCACCGCGATCAGCATCAGGATCAACACACCATAAAGCGGGAAGGTGATCGACTTCCAAAAATCCAGCGGCATCCGCGACATCACAATCGTGATGGCGGCAAGGACAAGAAAACGGATCATATGCTTTGCAGCCCAGGGCTGAAAATCTCCGCCTGCCGCTGAATACAGCACCGTGGTTCCGATTGTGACCAAAGCCAGCAGGATGAAAATGACTCGCCAAGGCAGCGTCGCAATCGGTGCGGGGACAATCGAGTTCATGGTGTCGCACCGCGCGATGCCAAGAACGCAGCATATTGCCGGTCCATGCGTTCCTGAATGTTGCCGCCCCAGCCAGCCTCGAACGATTCAAGCGCTGCCATGGCTTTGTCGGGATCGAACAGGAATGTCAGAACGTCTTTTGCAATGGGAGCCGCTGCACGCGCGCCGCCCATGCCGTGTTCGATGACGACCGATGCAGCGTAACGCGGGTTTTCTGTCGGCGCGTAGCAGACGAACAGGCCGTGATCGCGATACTTCCACGCGCCCGATTGGCCGCGCTGTCCGCCCTCGATCCGCCGAACCTGCGCTGTGCCGGTTTTGCCCGCCATTTTGACATCGGCCAGATCAAGCCTGCTGCGCACAGCAGTCCCTGCGCCATTGACCACTAGGTTCATGCCTTCGCGCACTACTGCCAAATGCTCATCAGGATAGATCAGATGCGGTGCTGGCTGACGCTTTTTCAGCATGATTTCGGGTTGCAGCTTTAACCCCGAAGCGATTCTTGCCGCCATCACCGCAAGTTGAAATGGGCTGGCGATCATATAGCCTTGGCCAATGGTCGCGTTCAGCGTGTCGGCGCCGCTCCACTCTTTGCCATATTTCTTCATCTTCCACGCGCTGTCGGGAACAGTGCCATAGCTTTGCGACGCAAAGGGCAAAGGGAAACGCTGGCCGAGGCCTAAATCTTTCGCGACCGGGGCGATCTTGTCATATCCGACGCGGTTGCTCATCGAATAGAAATAGGTGTTGCAGCTTTTCATGATCGCGCTGGTCATGTTCATCGGACCGTGGCGGCCAAGGCATTTAAACACGCGATTGCCGAGGCGAAAGCCGCCACCGCATGACACGGTTTCACTGGGATCAACGCCGTTTTGCATCAGGGCCAGCCCAACCATCGGCTTTAATGTTGATCCGGGAGGATAGAGCCCTTGCAGCGATTTGTTTCGCAGCGGGACGCGCTCGTCCTTGCTCAGCATCTCCCATTCCATCCGGCCAATGCCTTCGGAAAAGCTGTTAGGATCGAAACAGGGCATCGAAACCATCGCCAAAATGTCGCCAGTCAAGGTATCGATCACGACCACGGAACCCGATTCCATGCCCAAACGGCGAGCCGCATAATTATGCAAATCGACATCGATGGCGAGCTGCACAGGCTTGCCCGGTGTATCATTGCGCGTGGATAGATCGCGGACGATTTTACCGCGTGCAGTAACCTCAGTGCGCCGTGCCCCGGGCTTTCCCTGCAATTGCGGCTCGAACGCTTTCTCAAGCGCGTCTTTGCCGATTTTGAAGCCGGGCGTAATCATCAATGGATCGCGTTTCAGCTTATATTCTTCGGCGGAAACCACCCCAACATAGCCGAGCAAATGGCCGACCGCTGCGCCGCTGGGGTAAAAACGCGAAAAGCCCTGACGCGGACTAACGCCGGGCAGGTCGGGCAGCCGCACGCTGACCCGAGCAAAGCTCTCATAATCAAGGCCAGAGGCGACTTCGACGGGTTGGAACCCTTGCGCCTCGGATACTTCTTTGGTGATCCGGTCGACATCGTCTTGGTTGAGCGACAGCAATTGCGCCAAGGTTTTGACCGTTGCGTCTTTATCGACCAGCCGGTCAGGGATAATATCGACGCGGAAATCGGCGCGGTTGGTGGCGATAGGTTTACCGATCCGATCAATGAACCAGCCGCGACGGGGAGGGATAAGCGTCAGGTTGATCCGGTTGCTTTCGGACAGCAGCTTGTACCGTTCATTCTCGAATATCGAGATATAGCCCATGCGCGCTGCGACAATGACACCGATGGTCGCCTGTATCCCGCCGATCAAAGCGGTCCGGCGGCTAAAGCTAAGGTCCAATTGTCCCGATGTTGGCGCGCGCTTTTCGATCATGCTGCAAGACGCCAATTATCCAGCCTAGCGCAAACGCGCACGACAAGGGGGAATGTCAGAATTGCGATCAACAGCTGCGGCGCAACGACCACCAACTCGGGTGCCCAATAAGCGAGCCCAGATACAGCGACACCGCCCAATATCGTCAGCGTGATCGCGACGGTTGCCAAAAACCAGTCCTGCCAATGGTCGCGCCATACCGCGCGCGAATCGATGATTTCGATCACCAGCATCGTCAGCGACCATAAAAATGCGGCGCTGCCAAATGGCTGCCCGCTGTAGAGATCGTCGAATAAGCCAAAGGGCAGACCGACCCATGCGGGCCAAATTCCGGGGCGCATCAGCCGCCATGCGAGTAACACCATATAACCCATTGGCGGCAACAACGGGCTTTGGCTGAATATCGGTAACGCCGTGACCATCGAACCTGTCATCACCGAGAATATCGGGATCAACAGCATTTTCATCGGCGATTGATGCCGCTCTATCCGGCTTTCATATTCGCGGCCGGGCCCCAATAGTTTTCGGCTGGTGGCAAGTATCTGGCTTTTCATTCGCCGCTCGCTGCCGGGCTCTCGGACTGTGCTTTATCAAGCGCGGCCTTTGCTGGGGCCTGATAGGGGCGCATGACGATGACGTAAGGGCTGTTTCCCGGCGCTGCCAGCGGCATGGCCATTGCCCCGTCCGATGTTTTGCGGATTACGCGGGCATAGGGCACGTTGGGCGGATACAGCCCTCCATTGCCCGATGTGGAAATGATGTCGCCCTTTTTGAACGGATTGACGCCCAGATCGACAGGGCGGATCATCACCAGCCCATTCCCCATTCCACTGGCAAGCGCCGGCAAGCCGTCGGGAAGACGCAATACCGGGATCACATTTTCAGCGTCAGAGATCAGCAGCACCTTGGCGGTATTTGGCCCAGCCTCAATAATCCGTCCGATCAGGCCGCTTGGTCCGCGTACGGGTTGCCCAGGGGCGACGCCTTGGCTGCTGCCGATGGACAATGTTGCGATGCGCCGACTGCTGCTCGCGCTGCTGCTAATCAAACGTCCGATGGCGACCTTATTGGCCTCTTCGCTTTCGACTAGATCGAGCAAGCTGCGCAAACGGCGGTTTTCAAGGCGAAGAGCGTCAGCTTCGATCAGCTTCGTCCGGTTCTTCGCAACGCGCTCTGCCAGTGCCTTGTTCTTTGATGCGGCATCGAAATAGGCGGACAGGTTTTCGCTCATATCCACGCTGGTCCGGCGTACCGAATCGAAAAAGCGCGATACCGGCGCGACGGTTTCACTCGCCGCATTGCGTAAAGCCGCAAAGCCCGTCGGGTCAGCAATCGAGATAAGCAGCAGCAATGCTGCAAACACAGTGCCGGCAATCGCCAGCACATAGGTTGCAAACAGGCTATACTGCGCTTTTCGGGAGTAGCCCGGGCGCCGGTGAATTGGCGGCGCCATCGTCTTGGCTTATGCAGTCAAGAGGACGCCGCGGAAGATGGGATCTTCCATCGCCCGGCCCGTGCCGATCGCAACACAGGTCAAAGGATCCTCTGCCACCGTCACCGGCAATCCGGTTTCATCGCGCAGATGTTCATCAAGCCCGTGCATCAATGCGCCACCACCTGTCAGAACAATGCCCTGATCGACAATGTCAGCGGCAAGCTCTGGCGCGGTGTTTTCCAAAGCGATCCGAACGCCTTCGACAATGGTGCCGATAGGTTCTGACAATGCTTCGGCAATCTGGCCCTGATTGATCGAGATTTCTTTTGGCACGCCGTTCACAAGGTCGCGGCCTTTGATGTGGATCGTTTGGCCAATGCCATCGGCGGGCGCGCGCGCTGTGCCATATTCCTTCTTGATCCGCTCTGCGGTTGCTTCGCCGATCAGCAGGTTGTGGTGGCGGCGGACATAGGAGACAATCGCTTCGTCCATCTTGTCACCACCGGTGCGGACCGATGTGGTATAGGCCAAGCCGCGCAGCGAAAGCACAGCGACTTCGGTTGTGCCACCGCCGATATCAACGACCATCGAACCGATGGGTTCAGTCACTGGCATGTCGGCACCGATGGCTGCGGCCATGGGCTCTTCGATTAGGTAAACCGCACTCGCACCAGCATTTTGCGCGGCATCGCGGATCGCGCGGCGCTCAACCGAAGTGGAGCCTGATGGCACACAGATCACGATTTCAGGGTAGCTGAACATCCGGGGCTTGCCGTGCACTTTGTGGATGAAGTGCTTGATCATCTGTTCGGCGACATCGATGTCGGCAATCACGCCGTCGCGCAACGGGCGGATCGCCTCGATGCTGTCGGGGGTTTTTCCCATCATCAGCTTGGCGTCGTCGCCGACGGCTTTGACGCGTTTGATGCCGTTCAGTGTCTCGATGGCAACCACCGAAGGTTCGTTCAAAACAATGCCTTGGCCGCGTACATATACAACGGTGTTGGCGGTGCCGAGGTCGATTGCCATGTCTTGCGAGGCAAACCGGAAAAGCTTAAACATTCTGTATTCTTCCACCCGGATAAAGGTTGTTGGGATTGCGGGCTGATATCCGTAAAAAATTGGCCCGACACAATCGCGTCGCCCTACAGGAAATTGCTGTATTTCAAAACAGCAAAGTTCAGGAGCCGCGCGGTCGAGGGTCAGGACCTACTAAATCCGCCTTCGAGGCGTCGAAATGGCGAAGATACCGGAGCAAAATGCTCGCCGCAAAGTGTGGTTCACTTTGCAAGCGCATTTTGCTTCGAGATCGAAGCCATTTCGGCGTCCTTCGAGGTTTGAGGCCATTTTGTCCATTGCTGCGTTGGCCAAGCTTGACTTAGAACCACTAAGTCTGCGCTTCGCCGCCTCGCACTGAACAAAATGGCCTCAAACCTCGAAGGCGCATTTAGTAGGTCCTGACCCTTAGCCAAAATTAAAGGATTCGCTTGAGAGGCGCGCTTGGGCTAGGGACGCGGCTATGTCAATAAGAAGGCTTCCCGACGCGCTTATCAACCGGATTGCAGCCGGTGAAGTGGTCGAAAGACCAGCCAGTGCGTTGAAAGAACTGGTCGAAAACGCGATAGACGCAGGCGCGACGCAGATTTCGGTACGGTTGTCGGCGGGCGGACTCGATCTAGTCGAAGTGACCGATGACGGTTGCGGCATGGACGCGGCGGAAATGGCGCTTGCGCTGGAGCGGCACGCGACCTCGAAACTGCCCGATGACAATATCGATCAGGTGACCACCATGGGATTTCGCGGCGAGGCATTGCCCTCGATTGCCAGCGTATCGCGCTTTACGATGCAAAGCCGCGAACAAGGCAGCGGCGATGGCTGGGAGCGTGTTGTCGATCACGGTGTGCTCGTTAGCGAAGGCCCCGCCGCCATTCCGCCGGGCACACGGGTGCGGGTCGAAAACCTGTTTGCCAACATTCCGGCCAGACGGAAATTCTTGCGTTCTGCCCGCGCGGAATATGGCGCAGCTTTGGATAGCGTAAAACGGCTGGCGATGGCGCGGCCCGAAATCGGCTTTGTGCTGGAACATGACGGGCGGCGCACTTTATCGGTGCAGGGCGGCATGAGCAGGCCAGAGCGAGTAGCGGCGTTGACCAGTGCTGATTTGATCGACAACAGCGTCGGTTTGGATTTTCAGCGCGAGGGGATATCGCTGGGCGGCATTGCCAGCCTGCCGACTTTCAATCGCGGCGTGGCTGATCACCAATATCTGTTTGTGAATGGGCGGTCGGTGAAGGACCGGTTGCTGGTCGGAGCAGTGCGCGGGGCCTATGCCGAGATGCTGGCGCGGGATCGCCATGCGGTGGTCGCTCTGTTCCTCGAAATTCCGCCCAGCGAAATTGATGTGAATGTCCATCCGGCGAAAACGGAAGTGCGCTTTCGCGATCCGGCGTTGGTGCGCGGGATGATTGTATCGGGGTTGCGCCATGCGCTTGACCAATCGGGCTTTCGCGCGGTGCAACGGCCAGCGGGGGCAGCACTGGCGGCGTGGCAGCAGGAGCCGGTGCAAAGCGCGCAGACCGATATTTTTGCCCCGCGTTCTATGGCGTATCAAGGTGACTATAGTCGCCGTCCTGCTTTCTCTGGCCTGTCAGAGGCGCGCTCTAGCTTTGCCGATATGGGGGCGATTATCGGCGAAGACCTTGCCCCCCTTATGGGCCGAGCCGAAGCCGCCACGCACGCTGTCCCCAACTCCGCCAGCCACCCGCTGGGCATCGCGCGCGGCCAAGTCGCGAACACCTATATCATCGCAGAGGCTGAAGACGGCCTTGTCATCGTCGATCAACACGCCGCGCACGAACGGCTGGTGCTCGAACGGATGCGCGCCGCCGCCACACAAGGCGCAATCGCGGCGCAAGGCTTGCTCGTTCCTGAAGTCGTCGAACTGGACGAACCCGCCTGCGACCGGCTTGAGGGGCGCATAGCCGAGCTTGCCGAATTCGGCCTAGACATCGAACGCTTCGGCCCCGCCGCAATGCTGGTGCGCGCTGTGCCAGCAATGCTCGGCGATGGCGACATTCGCGGGCTGGTCACCGACCTTGCCGACGACCTCGCGGCCTATGGCGACGCTTTGTCCCTAAAAGAACGCATAGACCACGTCGCCGCCACCATGGCCTGCCACGGATCAGTGCGGGCAGGGCGCGTGCTAAACGTCACCGAAATGAACGCGTTGCTGCGAGAAATGGAAGTGACCCCGCATTCGGGGCAGTGCAACCACGGGCGGCCCACTTGGGTGAAGCTGGCGCTGGGGGATGTGGAGAAGTTGTTTGGGAGGAAGTGATGAGGATTAGTGTTAGCGTAAGTTTTATTCGTTCACGGAGGGACTTTTATCATTACTCGCTTTGTCGAGAAAATAGCGGAACAACGCCATCGCGTCTGTTGTCGGGATACCTTCTGCTCTCAGTTGAGACGTCGTTTTAGCCATGGCATTGGACCAATTTTTCCGTGCTTCTGCTTCTATCACTCTCATGTTGCGCGTTAAACGGACTTGATTAGCCCTCGTTTTAAATTCAACGAAAGCTGATTTTATCTCACGATGAGCACCTTCAGGATCCAAAAGTAGCATACGATGGATCACCACTTTTCCATTTTTCCCCCAAAGGTCGGTGTGAATCTCAAGAGAGTTTGCTTTAAGGGGATTTACCCATATCAGTTTGACATCTGCCCAAGGAATTGTTCTGCCATCCAACAGCGCGATCCTCATCGCATTCCACCGAAGAGCGGGCACATCCGGATAGAAACGTCTCAGCCATCGGCGAGAGCCGTGTTGCAAAATTGCGTATGGTGCTAATGAAAATGCTGCCAAAACTAAAGCTACCCAAAACAGCGAACAGGGCAGTTGCTCGATTTGATGCGCGATGTCTGTGTCCGCATAAAGGCGGGACATTATTTTTGCGCTTAGCAAAACAACGAGCGCCCAAATATACAAGGCGTTACGAATCCATCGCGGTGTTCCGGTGGCCCAAACAGTTCCTTCAACTGCCGCTTGCGCTGTCGCGTGCTCGTTGCGATTGTCCATGTTGTTAGAGTTACGCTGCAGATTTCAAAATTGCGTTAATGGGTACTATGTCAGGTGGCGCCTAATAAGTCCGCACAGTCTCTACTTTCTATTGGCTACCCAATAACCGGCACATGCGGCGCGACATCCATGGACAAATGCCCCGACAGCCTGGGATCGGCGAACGTCTCAATCTGCCGCTGATACGGCACAAACCCGCTTTTGCGGTAAAAGCCCAGCGCCCCGGGGGCATCCAAGGTGCAGGTATGCACCCACATCCGCTCCACCCCCGCTCCCGCCCAACCGAGTTGCAGCGCCATCGCCATCAGCCAGCTTCCATGGCCTTTGCCATTGAGTTCGGGGATCAGTCCGAAAAAGCTGATCTCGCATTGGCGCTCTTTGCGGAAATCGAGTTCGAGGATGCCGACTTCGATGCCGCGCAGGTCGGTGACGGCCCAGATTTTGACTTTTGGATCGTGAATGATCGCGGTCAACTCTGCGTCGGCCATGATGAGGCGGGAGAACCACAGCCAAGGTTCCCCCACGCGGCGGTAAAGCGCGCGGTATTTGTTGAGGGTAGGGGCTTCCCAGCGTTTGAGTTGCAGTTCTGAATGTGGCGTCGGGCGCAATGGGGGTTTGCTGGTCATTTCCAGCGAGGTGACGATGGTCGCGATTTGGCCGGCGAGGATGGGGGTGAGGGTCATAGGCTCAGCCCGGGGACTGTCCCCTCGGGGACTGTCCCTTCTGAGGGCGCGCGATCCTTCGAAAAGGGACAGTCCCCAAGGGGACAGTCCCCGGTTTGCGCGGCGACCGTCTCACTCCCAAACCACCTCGGGCGGCAGGCTCATCAATATCGCGTCAACATTTCCGCCGGTTTTCAACCCAAACGTCGTGCCCCGATCATAGACGAGATTAAACTCGGCATACAGCCCGCGCCATTTGCGCTGCGCCATTTTTTCCGCCTCGGTAAACTCTTGCCCCATGCGTTTGCGGACAATTTTGGGGAAG